>NZ_JBCMFH010000009.1:0-156134 GCF_043848115.1 Salmonella sp. 2020_1395
GCAAAAGCAGAGAAGCCTGCCGCTTCCGGTATCTACACCGTGGAAGTGGAAGGCAAAGCCTTTGTGGTGAAGGTCAGCGACGGCGGCGATATCAGCCAGCTCACTGCTGCCACCCCGTCTTCCGCACCGGTTCAGGCTGCCGCCCCGGCAGGCGCCGGCACCCCGGTCACCGCCCCGCTGGCGGGCAACATCTGGAAGGTGATTGCCACCGAAGGCCAGAGCGTGGCCGAAGGCGACGTGCTGCTGATTCTGGAAGCCATGAAGATGGAAACCGAAATCCGCGCCGCGCAGGCCGGGACGGTACGCGGTATCGCGGTGAAAGCTGGGGATGCGGTCTCCGTCGGCGACACCCTGATGACGCTGGCGTAAGGACGAGGAGCGGAAATGGAAAGTCTGAACGCCCTGCTTCAGGGCATGGGGCTGATGCACCTTGGCGCAGGCCAGGCCATCATGCTGCTGGTGAGCCTGCTGCTGCTGTGGCTGGCGATTGCGAAGAAGTTCGAGCCGCTGCTGCTGCTGCCGATTGGCTTCGGCGGCCTGCTCTCCAACATCCCGGAAGCGGGCATGGCGCTGACCGCGCTGGAAAGCCTGCTGGCGCATCACGACGCCGGGCAGCTGGCGGTGATTGCCGCGAAGCTGAACTGCGCGCCGGACGTGCACGCCATCAAGGAAGCGCTGGCCCTTGCTCTGCCGTCGGTGCAGAGCCAGATGGAGAACCTGGCGGTGGACATGGGCTATACGCCGGGGGTGCTGGCACTGTTCTATAAAGTGGCGATTGGCTCCGGTGTCGCGCCGCTGGTCATCTTCATGGGCGTCGGCGCGATGACCGACTTCGGCCCGCTGCTGGCCAACCCGCGCACCCTGCTGCTCGGCGCGGCGGCGCAGTTCGGCATCTTCGCCACCGTGCTGGGGGCGCTGACGCTGAACTACTTCGGCCTGATTGCCTTCACCCTGCCGCAGGCGGCGGCCATCGGCATCATCGGCGGCGCGGACGGCCCGACGGCGATTTACCTGTCGGGCAAGCTGGCGCCGGAGCTGCTGGGGGCCATCGCGGTGGCGGCGTACTCGTATATGGCGCTGGTGCCGTTAATCCAGCCGCCGATTATGAAGGCGCTGACCACGGAGAAGGAGCGGAAAATCCGCATGGTGCAGCTGCGCACGGTGAGCAAGCGGGAGAAGATTCTGTTCCCGGCGGTGCTGTTGCTGCTGGTGGCCCTGCTGTTGCCGGACGCCGCGCCGCTGCTGGGGATGTTCTGCTTTGGCAATCTGATGCGTGAAAGCGGCGTGGTGGAGCGTTTGAGCGACACGGTACAGAACGGGCTGATTAATATCGTCACCATCTTCCTCGGACTGTCGGTGGGCGCGAAGCTGGTCGCGGATAAGTTCCTGCAGCCGCAGACGCTGGGCATTCTGCTGCTGGGGGTGATTGCGTTCGGGATTGGGACGGCGGCCGGGGTGCTGATGGCGAAGCTGATGAACCTGTGCAGTAAGAACAAAATTAACCCGCTGATTGGCTCCGCCGGCGTGTCGGCAGTGCCGATGGCGGCCCGCGTATCGAACAAAGTGGGCCTGGAATCAGACCCGCAGAACTTCCTGCTGATGCACGCGATGGGGCCGAACGTGGCGGGTGTGATTGGCTCGGCCATTGCCGCGGGCGTGATGCTCAAGTACGTGCTGGCAATGTAATCCAATCTAATCGGGAGCAGTGATTCTGCTCCCGCAAAATGAGGACACAGTAATGAGTGAAATGGTTGCGTTTCGGCAAGGTACATCCATGCCATCCAGAGAAACCATCTTGCATTATGTTGTTGAGACGGTGAATCAGATAACTGAGCTTGAGCCAGCGCTGCATTTACTGCCGTGGTCTGGCGTCAACTCAGCAATATATGAGCAACGTTTTGCACAGTGTTACGACGAGGGGCTTTGTGCCGCACAGACGTCGGCACCGAATGTTCCGCAGGGGATTCTGCCATCAACCGATTGGGCTCAGGGTATCGGGTTACTCTGTTTTGCCGCAGGGTATATGAGCGCAGGCGAGCGGCCATTAACACACAATCAGTTATGCGATTTCGTCAAACAGGCGGCTGTTGGTTTATCGCCGATTGAGGAGGAAGCGGCGAGCGGTTTCTCGACGGTACGTAGTATTGCATTACCCGTATTCAGGCGATTACAACGCGATGGTCACGCGTCTCGGATCCTGCTGTTACAAACGTTGCTGCATCTGGTCGCCTGGAAAAGCGCATCGCAGTATGCGCGTCAACAGGCGCAACGACTGCTCTGGATGGGCGGCATTCTGGGGGAAGGGGGGGAGCATAGCCTGCTTGCACTGGATAAGGCGCTGCGTGAAGAGGCCGTTGGGGAAAAGAGTTTCCCCGCTCTGCTGATCTTCACGAGTTTCCTGGCGCATTTTCCGGCAGGGCCAGTCTTCATTGACTAGCCGTCGAACGACGCGGGCAAAAGCCGCGTCGTTTTAGTTCGACGCCGGGTATTCCTGCACCGTCACCTGGAACGTGAGCTGCTTATCATCCCGCATTACCACGACCGGAATGACGGAGCCCGGGCGGATTTCCGCCACCTGATCCATCGTCTCCAGCGCGGACACAGCGGGTTTATTATTGACCGAAATAATCAAATCATTAACCTGAATACCGGCAAGCGCGGCGGGGCCGTTTGGCGTCACTTCATTAACGACAATGCCCTGAATCGGGTCCATGCCGCTACCCTGCTGCGCGTGCAGCGGCGCGATTTCTCGTCCGCCAATACCGATATAGCCGCGAATCACGCGACCGTCGCGGATAAGCTTATCCATAATTTTCGTGGCTAGCTGGAAGGGAATCGCAAAACCAAGACCTTCCGGCGTTTCGCCATCGTTACTCTTATCAAAAGAGAGGGTGTTGATCCCCATCAGTTCGCCTAACGAGTTGACCAGCGCGCCGCCGGAATTACCGTGGTTAATCGAGGCGTCGGTCTGGAGAAAATTCTGTCGCCCCGTCGGGTTCAGGCCGATACGACCCGTTGCGCTGATGATCCCCTGGGTGATGGTCTGTCCCAGATTATATGGGTTGCCGATAGCCAGTACGACGTCGCCAATATGCGGTGTACGCTTTGTATTAATCGGGATGGTAGGCAGCCCGCCAGTGGCGTTGATCTTCAGCACCGCCAGATCGGTAAGCGAATCGGAGCCAACCAGTAGCGCTTCAAAGACGCGGCCATCCTGTAGCGCGACGATAATCTGATCGGCATCGTTAATCACGTGCTTGTTGGTAATAATATAACCGCGTTGATCCATGATCACGCCGGAACCCAGCGTGCGGATCTCCAGTTGATTATGCGCGGTACTGTTCATACTGCGGTTATAGACATTGACGACGGCAGGCGCGGCGCGGCGAACCGCAAAATTATAACTGGCTGGCGTCTCATCGGTACTGTCGAATTGCGGGACGGCGATAGGATTAATTTTGCGCAAAGAAGGCATGACGGCCAACAGAATAGCGCCGACAATTAAACCTATTGCGACCGAACGTAAGAGCTTCACAAACATGATGGAGGCGTCGTTAAAAAAGGGAACGGCAGCAGCATACCATGAGTTAACCGGACATCACATCGCAGGCTGATGCCCGGTTTAAGACAGGATTAGCGCAGCAATAGATAAATGTTCTCGTTGCCGCGTACTACCTGAAGAGCAATGATGGACGGTTTTGCCGCCATCACTTTGCGCATTTCGGCGATAGAACTGATGCGATCGCGATTAACGCCGATGATAACATCATCTTTTTGCAAACCGGCCTGCGCGGCAGGACTGCTTTTTTCGACGCTATCAACCTTAACGCCTTTCGTCCCGTCTTTCAGCTGGCCGTCGCTCAACGTCGCGCCTTGCAACGCCGGGGCGATCATTTCGGCGCTGGCGGAAGAAGAGGTATTGGAATCCAGCGTGACTTCCACCTCCAGCGGCTTACCATCGCGCAGCAGGCCCAGCTTCACTTTCGTGCCCGGTTCGGTGGTGGCGATACGCGAACGCAGTTCGGCAAAGCTATTCAGCGGCTTACCGTTAAGACTGATAATCACGTCTCCGGATTTCACCCCGGCCTTCGCCGAACCTGAATTGGGTAAAACCTCGCTGACAAAAGCGCCACGCTGAACGTTCAGTTTGAATGCCTTAGCGATATCAGCGGTCATTTCAGTGCCTTTAATTCCCAGCAATCCGCGTTTGATTTCGCCGAACTGAATCAACTGCTGCGCCAGCGTCTGCGCCATATTGGAAGGAATAGCAAAGCCAATGCCGATGCTCCCGCCCCCTGGCGCGAGGATCGCGGTATTAATCCCGATCAGCTCGCCGTTCAGGTTAAGCAGCGCGCCGCCGGAGTTGCCGCGGTTAATAGAGGCATCGGTTTGAATAAAGTTCTCAAGCCCTTCCAGATTAAGCCCGCTGCGTCCTAGCGCTGAAATAATCCCGGAGGTGGCGGTTTGCCCAAGGCCAAACGGATTACCGACCGCCACGGCGAAATCGCCGACGCGGAGTTTGTCGGAATCGGCGATGGCAATTTGCGTTAACTTGCTGGGATTCTGAATTTGTAACAGAGCGATATCGCTCTGGTCGTCGCCGCCGATCAGCTTCGCGTCGAATTCGCGTCCGTCATTCAGTTGAATGCTGATCTTCTGTGCCTGATTAATCACATGATTATTGGTTAATACATAGCCTTTCGCGGCATCGATAATCACCCCCGAACCGAGTCCTTCAAACGGCTGGGACGGCTGGTCTGGCAGATCCTCGCCAAAGAATTTTTTAAACTCCTCCGGCACTTTTTGGCTCTGGGCGGCGGTTCCCTCGACTTTTACGCTGACGACAGCAGGCAGCACTTTCTCCAGCATAGGGGCAAGGCTTGGCAGCGTCGCCTGGCCTGGCACCTGGCCTGGTATTGATGCAAGGGCTGGAAACGGCGCCGAAAGAGTTAATCCGACACTTAACGCTAATGCACTTAACAGCTGGGTGTGTTTTTTCATGGATGCTGCTCTCGTACCTTGAATGAACGGATAGACAATTCAAAACAGATTGATGTTATTGAATTTTCAGCCTGGTAACAATGATAATAGCTGGGACAGGAAAGATAGAGAGAGGGCGCAAGCGATGCGCCCGATAAATTTCTTAACGGCGTGCGATTAATCGCGCTTTGCGCCGCTACGTAACAGGCCAGACGCGCCTTCAGAATAATCACGTGGCATTTGTACTGGCGCCTGATCGTTGCTCGCCTCAGACTCCGCCAGACGGTTACGGAACGGATTCGACTCCGCAGACATTTCCGGCAGCAGGCTGCTGGAGCTTTTCGCCATATGCTGATATAGCTGGCGATAATCATGCGCCATGGTATCCAACAGTTCCGCGCTGCGGGCAAAGTGGCTAACCAGCTCTTCACGGTACTCTTCCAGCTCAGCTTTGTTTTTTTCCAGTTCGTACTGCAATGCCTGCTGTTGACGTAACTTACGATTACCAAAACGCATGGCCACGGCACCAATGATGATACCGACGACTAATCCAATTAGCGCATATTCCCAGGTCATGAACATCTCCCGTTGTCTTATGTTTCCGTAGGGTGTTGGCTCCAGGCTCCATGCCCGCGCCTGATTATGCCACTATAACCGCTAATTCCGTAGAAGTGGAATCCCGACAGCATATCGCGTAGTGTAGAACGGCCTTTTTTTCGTCAGCCGTGAACGACGGCACATCGATTTTCAAGGAATAACAATAACATTATGCAAAGCCTTTCCCCTACATCGCGTTATCTCCAGGCACTCAACGAAGGCACCCATCAGCCTGACGACGTACAGAAAGAGGCGGTCGACCGTCTGGAAACCCTTTATCAGGCGCTCACCGCGAAAAAATCGTCGGCTACGCCACCCGGCGGTCTGATAGCGCGACTGGGGAAATTATTAGGCAAAAACGAACCGGACGCGCAAATACCGGTTCGCGGGCTGTATATGTGGGGGGGCGTGGGGCGCGGCAAAACCTGGCTCATGGATCTCTTCTACCACAGCCTGCCGGGCGAGCGAAAACTACGTCTGCATTTTCATCGGTTTATGCTGCGCGTGCATGAAGAACTTACCGCGTTACAGGGACAGATCGATCCGTTAGACATTATTGCCGATCGGTTTAAAACCGAGACGGACGTACTGTGTTTCGATGAGTTTTTCGTCACCGATATTACCGACGCCATGCTGCTGGGCGGTTTAATGAAAGCGCTGTTTGCACGCGGCATTACGCTGGTCGCGACCTCCAATATTCCGCCGGATGAACTCTACCGCAACGGTTTGCAACGCGCCCGCTTCCTGCCAGCTATCGATGCCATTAAACAGCACTGCGACATTATGAATGTGGACGCCGGCGTCGATTACCGGCTGCGGACGCTGACGCAGGCCCATTTATGGCTAACGCCGCTTAATGATGAAACCCAGCGGCAAATGGATAAACTGTGGCTGGCGTTAGCGGGGGCCGCACGAGAACACGCTCCGACGCTGGAAATCAATCATCGCCCTTTATCCACCCTGGGCGTTGAAAACCAAACGTTAGCGGTCTCTTTCGCTACGCTGTGCGTCGAGGCCCGCAGCCAGCATGATTACATTGCGCTCTCAAGGTTATTTCACACGGTTCTGCTGTTTGACGTGCCGGTCATGACGCTGCTGATGGAGAACGAAGCGCGCCGCTTTATTGCGCTGGTGGATGAGTTTTACGAGCGCCACGTTAAGCTGGTGGTCAGCGCCGCCGCACCGTTATATGAAATTTATCAGGGGGAACGGCTCAAGTTTGAATTTCAGCGCTGTCTGTCGCGCCTGCAAGAGATGCAGAGTGCGGAGTACCTCAAGCGGGAGCATATGCCGTAAGCCGGACAAGCGCAGCGCCCCGGCATTGTGCGGTATCATATCTGTGCAACCTCCCCTACCGGAGGGGGAACCAGGCCTGAACAAAACCCGCGGCAAATCGCAAAAAGGGGTCGATCTTTGACCTGGACTTCTCTATAATCCTGCGACCCCACGTTACAAGAGAGTTTTTTCCCAAACTTTCTCTGTGCCGGCCAAACATATCCGAGGGGGTAGGTTTACCGGACTTTGTCGTGTGAACCTCAACTATTTAAACGTTTGGGTGTTCACCAACGTGTAACTTATTTATTTGGGTAAGCTTTTAATGAAAACTTTTACAGCTAAACCAGAAACCGTAAAACGCGACTGGTATGTTGTTGACGCGACCGGTAAAACTCTGGGCCGTCTGGCTACTGAACTGGCTCGTCGCCTGCGCGGTAAGCACAAAGCGGAATACACTCCGCACGTAGATACTGGTGATTACATCATCGTTCTGAACGCTGACAAAGTTGCTGTAACCGGCAACAAGCGTACTGACAAAGTGTACTATCACCACACCGGCCACATCGGTGGTATCAAACAAGCGACCTTTGAAGAGATGATTGCCCGCCGTCCTGAGCGTGTGATTGAAATCGCGGTTAAAGGCATGCTGCCAAAAGGCCCGCTGGGTCGTGCTATGTTCCGTAAACTGAAAGTTTACGCGGGCAACGAGCACAACCACGCGGCACAGCAACCGCAAGTTCTTGACATCTAATCGGGATTATAGGCAATGGCTGAAAATCAATACTACGGCACTGGTCGCCGCAAAAGTTCCGCAGCTCGCGTTTTCATCAAACCGGGCAACGGTAAAATCGTTATCAACCAACGTTCTCTGGAACAGTACTTCGGTCGTGAAACTGCCCGCATGGTAGTTCGTCAGCCGCTGGAACTGGTCGACATGGTTGAGAAACTGGATCTGTACATCACTGTTAAAGGTGGTGGTATCTCTGGTCAGGCTGGTGCGATCCGTCACGGTATCACCCGCGCTCTGATGGAGTACGACGAGTCCCTGCGTGGCGAACTGCGTAAAGCTGGCTTCGTTACTCGTGACGCTCGTCAGGTTGAACGTAAGAAAGTCGGCCTGCGTAAAGCACGTCGTCGTCCGCAGTTCTCCAAACGTTAATGGGTTTCTGCTTCGGCAGACAACTGTTAGCGAAAAAACCCGCTTCGGCGGGTTTTTTTATGGGCAATGCATTTATCTGTCACGATGAAATGCGGATTGTTGTCTCTTTTTCCCCAATTCCAGAATCGACTCACCACAAAGGCCACAAAATCTGGTAAACTATCATCCAATTTTCTGCCCAAATAGCGGGGAATGTTCATTTTTTGTCTCGTTTCTGAGCAATGATGGCTTTTTTCGCCCTGGGTGACATAACATCTGGCTGGTCACATTGTGGCTGGTAGCAGTAAAAATTCTGAATATACCTGGAGGTTTTCATGGCTGTCGCTGCCAACAAACGTTCGGTAATGACGCTGTTTTCTGGTCCTACTGACATCTATAGCCATCAGGTCCGCATTGTGTTGGCTGAAAAGGGTGTTAGTTTTGAGATCGAACATGTGGAAAAGGACAATCCACCTCAGGATCTGATTGACCTCAACCCGAATCAAAGCGTTCCGACACTGGTGGATCGTGAGCTGACCCTGTGGGAATCTCGCATCATTATGGAATATCTGGATGAGCGTTTCCCTCATCCGCCGCTGATGCCGGTTTATCCGGTCGCGCGCGGTGAAAGCCGTCTGTACATGCACCGTATTGAAAAAGACTGGTATACGCTGATGAACGTCATCGTAAACGGGTCTGCTTCCGAGGCCGACTCTGCACGTAAACAACTGCGTGAAGAGCTGCTGGCGATTGCGCCAGTATTTGGTCAGAAACCGTATTTCCTGAGCGACGAATTCAGCCTGGTTGATTGCTACCTGGCGCCTCTCCTGTGGCGTTTACCGCAGTTGGGTATTGAATTCAGCGGCGCAGGGGCGAAAGAGCTGAAAGGCTATATGACCCGCGTCTTTGAACGTGATTCTTTCCTGGCTTCTTTAACCGAAGCTGAACGTGAAATGCGCCTCGGTCGGGGTTAACCTGTATGGATTTGTCACAGTTGACGCCGCGTCGTCCTTACCTGTTGCGTGCTTTCTACGAGTGGTTGCTGGATAACCAGTTGACCCCGCATCTGGTGGTGGATGTGATGCTGCCTGGCGTGCATGTCCCTATGGAATATGCGCGCGATGGGCAAATCGTCCTTAATATTGCGCCGCGGGCGGTAGGTAATCTGGAGCTGTCTAATGATGAAGTGCGTTTTAATGCGCGCTTCGGCGGCGTTCCCCGTCAGGTTTCTGTGCCTTTGGCTGCGGTGCTGGCGATTTACGCCCGTGAAAACGGCGCAGGCACCATGTTTGAGCCTGAAGCCGCCTATGATGAAGACGTTGTCAGCTTAAATGATGATGACAATACCGCAGGCGCGGAAAGCGAGACCGTGATGTCCGTCATTGATGGCGATAAGCCCGACCACGATGACGACAGTAGCCCTGATGACGAGCCGCCTCCGCCGCGTGGCGGACGTCCGGCACTGCGCGTAGTAAAATAATCAACAGGCCCTGAAGGGCCTGTTTTGTTTGGCCTCCTCGCGGGTTCACCCTGCTTTTGAAGCTGTGTTACGATAAGCTTGCTATTATTTGCCACCGACCACTCATGAATGGACGTTATGAACGCATTTGATTCGCAAGCAGAAGATTCACCGACATCCCTCGGGCGTAGTTTGCGCCGCCGCCCGCTGGCGCGTAAAAAACTGTCTGAAATGGTTGAGGAAGAGCTGGAGCAGATGATCCGCCGTCATGAGTTTGGCGAGGGAGAACAGCTACCGTCTGAACGTGAATTAATGGCCTTCTTCAATGTGGGACGTCCCTCTGTGCGTGAAGCGTTAGCTGCGCTGAAGCGTAAAGGTCTGGTGCAAATCAATAACGGCGAACGCGCCCGCGTCTCGCGCCCCTCTGCTGATACCATCATCAGCGAACTGTCGGGTATGGCGAAAGATTTTCTTACTCATCCTGGCGGCATCGCTCACTTTGAACAGCTACGGCTTTTCTTTGAATCCAGCCTGGTACGCTATGCGGCGGAACATGCCACCGACGAGCAGATCGCGTTGTTAACGAAAGCGCTGGAAATTAATAGCCAGTCGCTGGATGACAACGCGCTGTTTATTCGTTCGGATGTCGAGTTTCACCGGGTGCTGGCTGAAATTCCCGGCAATCCGATCTTTATGGCTATTCATGTTGCTCTGCTGGACTGGCTAATCGCCGCCCGCCCAAGCGTTCCCGATCGTGAGCTGCATGAACATAATAACGTGAGTTATCAACAGCATATTGTGATTGTTGATGCCATTCGCCAGCGAGATCCCGATAAAGCGGATCGCGCTCTGCAAACCCACCTCAATAGCGTTTCCGCTACCTGGCACGCACTCGGTAAAAAAAGTCAAAAAATGCGGTAGCGATCGCGCCTCCGATCCCAGTTTAGTGAAGCAGATCGCACTATAAGCGTTCTGTATTATTTGCTGCTTATTTGATCTGGTATAACAGGTATAAAGGTAGGTAGTTAATATATTCATCATCCGTAGAGGTAGGTATGGCAAAAGCATTGCAAGGCGTAATGGCGGCGTTGTTGACCCCATTTGATCATCAGCAGCAACTGGATAGCGAAAGCCTGCGCCGTCTGGTGCGTTTTAACATCGGCCAGGGTATCGACGGGCTGTACGTTGGCGGTTCCACCGGGGAAGCATTCGTACAGAGCCTTGCTGAAAGAGAGCAGGTACTGGAGATTGTCGCCGAAGAGGCGAAGGGAAAAATCACGCTGATCGCCCATGTCGGGACGGTAAGCACCGCAGAAAGCCAGCAGCTTGCCAGCGCCGCAAAGCGTTACGGTTTTGATGCGGTCTCTGCGGTGACGCCTTTTTATTACCCTTTCAGTTTTGAAGAGCACTGTGACCATTATCGGGCAATCATTGATTCCGCAGATGGATTGCCGATGGTGGTATACAACATTCCGGCGTTAAGCGGTGTAAAACTTACCCTCGATCAGATCAATACGCTGGTGACATTACCGGGCGTGAGCGCGCTGAAGCAAACCTCCGGCGATCTCTTCCAGATGGAGCAGATCCGCCGCGCGCATCCGGATCTGGTGCTGTACAACGGTTATGACGAAATCTTCGCTTCCGGCCTGCTGGCGGGCGCGGACGGCGGTATCGGCAGCACATACAACATTATGGGCTGGCGTTACCAGGGGATTGTGCAGGCATTACGTGAGGGCGATGTGGCGAAAGCGCAGCGTCTGCAAACCGAGTGCAATAAGGTTATTGATTTACTGATTAAAACCGGCGTATTCCGCGGCCTGAAAACGGTCCTGCATTATATGGACGTGGTATCGGTGCCGCTGTGTCGTAAACCGCTCGCGCCTGTTGATGAAAAATACCTGCCGGCGCTCAAGGCGCTGGCTCAACAACTGATGGAAGAAAAGGCGTAACAGCATAATGCCGGGGGCGCTACGCTTGCCCGGCCTACAACAGTGTGAGCGGTAGGCCGGATAAGGCGGAGCCGCCATTCGGCATAACGACAACAAAAATCGTCGGGAGAGTAAAATGAGTACTTCTACCCAGAACATCCCGTGGTATCGCCATCTCAACCGGGCGCAGTGGCGGGCATTTTCCGCTGCCTGGCTGGGATATCTGCTTGATGGTTTTGATTTTGTGTTGATTGCTCTTGTACTGACTGAGGTACAAAGCGAATTTGGGCTGACGACGGTACAGGCGGCAAGCCTGATTTCTGCGGCTTTTATCTCTCGCTGGTTCGGCGGGTTATTACTGGGCGCGATGGGCGATCGCTATGGGCGTCGTCTGGCGATGGTCAGCAGCATCATTCTGTTTTCGGTGGGAACCCTGGCATGCGGGTTTGCGCCCGGTTACACCACCATGTTCATCGCCCGACTGGTGATTGGTATGGGCATGGCGGGCGAATATGGTTCCAGCGCGACCTATGTAATCGAAAGCTGGCCAAAACATTTACGCAATAAAGCCAGCGGTTTTCTGATTTCCGGCTTCTCCGTCGGCGCGGTCGTTGCCGCGCAGGTGTACAGCCAGGTGGTGCCTGTCTGGGGCTGGCGCGCGCTGTTTTTCATTGGCATTTTGCCAATTATCTTCGCCCTCTGGCTGCGGAAAAACATTCCGGAAGCGGAAGACTGGAAAGAGAAACACGCGGGTAAAGCGCCGGTACGTACGATGGTCGACATTCTTTATCGGGGCGAACATCGCATCATCAACATTTTAATGACCTTCGCCGCCGCCGCTGCGCTGTGGTTCTGTTTTGCCGGTAACCTACAAAATGCTGCGATTGTGGCGGGGCTGGGACTACTGTGCGCGGTTATCTTTATCAGCTTTATGGTGCAGAGCAGCGGTAAACGCTGGCCCACTGGCGTCATGCTGATGCTGGTGGTACTGTTTGCTTTCCTCTATTCCTGGCCGATTCAGGCGCTATTACCCACTTATCTGAAAACTGAGCTGGCCTACGATCCGCATACGGTGGCGAATGTCCTGTTCTTTAGCGGATTTGGCGCGGCGGTTGGTTGCTGCGTAGGCGGTTTTCTTGGCGACTGGCTGGGAACGCGTAAAGCATATGTCTGTAGCCTGCTGGCCTCGCAAATCCTCATTATTCCGGTCTTTGCGATTGGCGGCACAAACGTCTGGGTTCTGGGTCTGCTACTGTTTTTCCAACAGATGTTGGGGCAGGGGATTGCCGGGATTCTACCGAAACTGATCGGCGGTTACTTCGATACCGATCAGCGCGCGGCGGGGCTGGGCTTTACTTATAACGTCGGCGCGCTCGGCGGCGCGCTGGCGCCGATCCTGGGAGCGCTGATCGCTCAACGTCTGGATTTGGGCACTGCGCTGGCATCGCTCTCTTTCAGCCTGACGTTTGTCGTGATCCTGCTTATTGGGCTTGATATGCCGTCTCGCGTACAGCGTTGGCTACGTCCGGAAGCGTTACGCACCCACGATGCTATTGACGACAAACCGTTCAGCGGAGCCGTACCGCTTGGCAGTGGTAAAGGTGCCTTTGTAAAAACGAAAAGTTAATCCGCTTGCCCGGTTTTCAACCGGGCAATATTTGTAAGGGAGTAGTATGTCGTTACTTGAACAACTGGATAAAAATATTGCCGCTTCTGGCGGCCTGATTGTCTCCTGCCAGCCCGTTCCGGGCAGTCCGCTGGATAAGCCGGAGATTGTAGCGGCAATGGCATTGGCGGCGGAACAGGCGGGCGCGGTTGCGGTGCGTATTGAAGGCATAGACAACCTGCGTATGACCCGCTCGCTCGTTTCGGTACCCATTATCGGCATTATCAAACGCGATCTGGACGACTCTCCAGTGCGCATTACCCCTTTTCTCGACGATGTAGATGCGCTGGCGCAGGCCGGCGCAGCTATTATCGCCGTTGATGGAACCGCTCGGCAACGGCCGGTAGCCGTTGAGGCGTTGTTGGCGCGCATTCATCACCACCATCTACTGGCGATGGCCGACTGCTCATCCGTGGACGATGGTCTCGCCTGTCAACGGTTGGGCGCGGACATTATCGGCACGACAATGTCCGGCTACACCACCCCCGATACGCCGGAGGAACCCGATCTGCCCTTAGTCAAAGCGTTGCATGACGCCGGATGCCGGGTAATAGCCGAAGGGCGCTATAACTCGCCAGCACTGGCGGCGGAGGCGATCCGCTATGGCGCATGGGCGGTGACGGTGGGGTCCGCCATTACCCGTCTGGAACATATCTGTGGATGGTATAACGACGCATTAAAAAAGGCGGCGTCATGACTACGTTAGCAATCGATATTGGCGGTACTAAACTTGCCGCCGCGCTCATCGACAACAACTTGCGCATTAGCCAGCGTCGCGAGCTACCGACCCCCGCGAGCAAAACGCCGGATGCGTTACGTGAAGCATTAAAGGCGCTGGTTGAACCACTACGGGCAGAGGCGCGTCAGGTAGCGATAGCTTCTACCGGGATCATTCAGGAAGGGATGCTGCTGGCGCTAAACCCCCATAATCTGGGCGGCTTGCTACACTTTCCGTTAGTACAAACACTGGAAACGATCGCTGGCCTGCCGACGCTGGCGGTGAACGACGCGCAGGCGGCGGCCTGGGCGGAGTATCACGCGCTCCCTGATGATATTCGCGATATGGTATTTATCACCGTTTCAACCGGCGTTGGCGGCGGCGTTGTCTGCGACGGCAAGCTCCTTACCGGAAAAGGCGGTCTGGCCGGGCACCTGGGACACACCCTGGCGGACCCACACGGGCCCGTATGCGGCTGTGGACGCGTTGGCTGCGTAGAGGCCATCGCCTCCGGACGAGGGATGGCCGCGGCGGCGCGGGACGATCTGGCGGGATGCGACGCCAAAACCCTATTTATTCGCGCTGGCGAAGGTCATCAGCAGGCGCGACATCTGGTAAGCCAATCCGCGCAGGTAATAGCGCGGATGATCGCCGATGTGAAAGCGACTACCGACTGCCAGTGTGTGGTCATTGGCGGCAGCGTAGGGTTAGCTGAGGGATACCTGGAGCAGGTTCGCGCGTTTTTGATGCAAGAGCCTGCGCCTTATCACGTGGCGCTGAGCGCCGCTCGCTATCGGCATGACGCAGGATTATTAGGCGCTGCTTTGTTAGCTCAAGGAGACACATTATGATGATGGGGGAAGTACAGTCGTTGCCTTCTTGCGGGTTGCATCCGCGACTGCTGGATGCCTTGACTCTCGCGCTGGCGGCAAGGCCGCAGGAGAAAGCGCCGGGGCGCTATGAATTGCAGGGCGACAATATCTTTATGAATGTAATGCAGTTAACGACGCAAATGCCGGCCGCGAAGAAAGCGGAATTGCATGAACAATACATTGATATTCAGCTACTACTAACCGGCGTCGAGCGTATTGCGTTTGGGATGTCCGGTGCCGCTCGCCAGTGCGAGGAGATGCATGTTGAAGAGGATTACCAGCTTTGTAGTCAAATTGCCGACGAGCAGACTATTACGCTGCAAGCGGGGATGTTTGCTGTGTTTATGCCGGGAGAACCGCATAAACCGGGATGTGCAGTGGGTGAGCCAGATGACATCAAAAAAGTGGTAGTGAAAGTACGCGCCAGTCTGCTGGCGGCCTGAATCTCTTGCCGGAGCAGTCTTCCGAACGCAGCCCCTTACGGGGCTGCGTGGTGAATGTGCCGGAGAGCGCGGGTATGACGGGTTAACGCTTAAACGTCACGGCTTCCGGCTGGGTCAGGTGCAGCGTCGTCTGGCTCGGCACCGTCTCGGCAATCACCCGCCCGTGGCGAATCGAGTAACGGGCAGGCGTCTGGCGACGTACCGCATCGAATCCATTCTCAGCGGGTAAGATAACCAGATTCGCGGCATTGCCGACGCTCAGACCGTAGTCCTGTAAATGCAGGGTTTTTGCGCTGTGGGTAGTGATCAGATTTAACCCGTCGTTGATTTGCCCATACCCCATCAACTGGCAAACGTGTAACCCCATATGCAACACCTGCAGCATATTTGCTGTGCCTAATGGATACCACGGGTCGAAGACGTCATCATGGCCAAAGCAGACGTTGATCCCCGCTTCCAGCATCTCTTTCACTCGCGTGACGCCACGACGTTTCGGGTAAGTGTCAAACCGCCCTTGCAGATGAATATTCACCAGCGGGTTGGCGACGAAGTTAATCCCCGACATTTTCAACAGGCGGAACAGGCGTGACGCATACGCGCCGTTGTACGAGTGCATAGCCGTGGTGTGGCTGGCGGTCACGCGCGCCCCCATGCCATCACGATGCGCCAGCGCCGCGACCGTTTCGACAAAGCGAGACTGCTCGTCATCAATTTCGTCGCAGTGCACATCGATCAAGCGATCGTATTTCTGCGCCAGTGCAAAGATTTTGTGCAGCGATTCAACGCCATATTCCCGCGTGAACTCAAAGTGCGGAATGGCGCCAATAACGTCAGCGCCCAAACGCACGGCTTCCTCTAACAGCGCTTCACCGTTGGGATAAGACAGAATACCTTCTTGCGGAAAGGCGACGATTTGCAGATCTACCCACGGCGCAACCTCTTGCTTCACTTCCAGCATGGCTTTCAGCGCGGTGAGCGTAGGATCTGAAACGTCAACGTGAGTACGAACGTACTGGATGCCGTTAGCCATCTGCCATTTCAGGGTCTGCATCGCGCGCGCTTTCACATCTTCATGCGTGAGCATTGCTTTACGTTCTGCCCAGCGCTCAATCCCTTCAAACAGTGTGCCGGACTGGTTCCAGCTCGGTTCACCCGCCGTTTGCGTGGTATCCAGGTGGATATGTGGCTCAACAAACGGTGGAATAGCCAGGCCGCCTTCGGCATCAAGCACTTCGCCCTGCGGTAACGATGCGGCTTCCTGAGGCTCAATCCGGCTAAAGCGCCCGTTTTCAATCGTAATCTGCCATAATCCTTCGTGTCCCTGCAGACGCGTCTGACGAATAGTGATGTTATTGTTCTGCATGGCTGACCTCTGGTGATTTAGCAAGGCTGCGGTTGAAAAGTGGATTCAGCAGGATATAGCTGAAGACGCCGCCGAGTACGGCGTTGACGGGCACAATACCAGGAACATAATGTCCGGCGGCGATGCCCAGCGCGACGGAAAGAATAGCAATCCAGTTAACGGGAATAAAGCGCACGGTGTTGAAGTCGGCATAGCGGCGGCGGTTCAACAGATAGTCGGCAATAATCACTCCGCCAATCGGTGGGATGGCAGATGACAGGAACGTCAGCCAGCCGACAAAATTATTGTAAAGCCACAGCGCGCACACGGTACCGATAATCCCGTTCACCACCGACAGCGTGCGGCTGGAAAGACCGGTAATATTGGCGAAGCCCAGACCCGATGCGTACAGCGCGTTATCGTTGGTGGTCCAGATATTCAGGCCAAGCACCACAATCGCGGGCAGCAGCAGCCCCTGCGCTATCATCACGTCAGAGATATCCGCCTGACCGACGGCGGCAGCGCCTGCCGCGCCAAAGATAAACATCAGCGAGTTGCCGAGGAAAAAAGCGATCATCGCAATCAGTACGGCGCTTTTGGCATGACGCCCGAAGCGGACGAAGTCGGCGGTCAATGTACCGGCGCTGACAAACGATCCCACCACCAGCGCCAGCGCGCTGGAAAAATCCAGCGGCGTCTGCGGCACTATCGTTTTTAAATGCTCCAGCCCACCCACGCCGCTGATCGCCAGCCAGACGGAGTAGCTGCCCAGTATAACGATCGCGGGTACGGCAATGATAGACAAAATGGTCAACGCCGAGATGCCGAAAAAAATGGTCAGGGTCATCAGTAGACCCGAAACGGCAATCAGAATATTGGCATCAATGCCCGTCGCTTTACTGACCGGAATAGCGAACATCGCTACGCCAACGCCAAACCAGCCTACCTGTGTGCCGCCTAGCAGCAGCGAGGGAAGCCATGATCCTTTAACGCCAAAGGAGTAACGTGCAAGGAGGTGGGTGGAGAGTCCGGTTTTTGCGCCGATGTAACCAAGAAATGCAGTGTAGATACCGAGGAGGAGATTACCGAAGAGAACTGCGAGGAAGAAATCATTATAAGAAAGACCGGTGCCGAGTGTCCCTCCGGTCCACATACTGGCGGAAAAAAACGTTAAACCCAACATGACAAACGTCAGTGGAATCACGCCCTTCCGCGCCGCCAGAGGGACGGGGCCCTGGCTATAATTGTTGTCCTGCGACACAACGCCTCCATGAATTTTGCCCAAAAAATCCGCCGCATAATATACAGTTCTCAGAATAAAGCAAACGTTTTCGTATGATATTTTTTTTGATAATCATTCATGGCATTAATGGTTCGTTAGTTTTTCTCCGTTGTCAGTGAACCACCGCGTGTGAGTTGAGTTTCCAGCATGGTTTGCGAACGAATAAGTTCGTCTGTGAGTAATTTTTCGTCGGGCAACTGCACTTTGTACTCGCTCGCCATGATGGTGTTTGGCAGGCCAGTCAGCGCGTAATGCGCTTCCCCCGCGCCTTTCCCTGCGCACAAAACCAGGCCGACTGGCGGGTTTTCTCCGGGCATTGTCCAGTGCTCTTTGGCATAGTTCAGGTACATATTCATCTGCCCGGCATCCGCATAACCGAATTTGCCTACCTTCAGGTCAACGAGCAACAGGCAGCGCAAGCGACGATGGAAGAACAGCAGGTCGACGCGGAACCAGCTATCGTCTATGCGTAGTCGGCGTTGGCGGCCAACAAAAGCAAAATCGTCACCAAGCTCCAGCATAAAGTCCATCAGGTGGCTGAGCAGCGCGTCTTCGAGATCTGATTCGGAATACTCGTCCTTCAGGTTAAGAAATTCCAGAATGAACGGGTCGCGTATGGCTTGCTCCGGCAAAACGTTTGGCTCGGCGGGTGCAGGCTGCTGCAACATGGCGGATTTGTCGTGGGACAGTAGCGTTCGTTCGTAAAACTGAGTGGCGATTTGCCTGTCGAGCTGCCGTACGGACCAGCCGTTACGTAGCGTCTCTTTCTCGTAAAAAGTGCGGGCATCGGGATTTTTTACCGACAAGAGGCGGACATACGCCGACCAGGGGAGTGGGAATGTTTTGGCGAGCGGTATGAGATTTGAAGATTCCGCAGACAGTGTCTGCGGAATTTCAATGTGTTGAAAACAAAGATAAAATGTACGAATTTGCCATAGGTTTCTGGTGGAAAAACCGCGCTTATAGCGCTGACTTAAATCTACCGATAATCGTTCGATAAGCTGGGTGCCATAGGCCGCTCGCGCTTCTCCTCCCTGTTCAAATTCGACAATGCGTCGGCCAATTTCCCAGTAGGTGGCAGTCATAATGGCATTGATGCTGCGCACGGTCTCGGTACGTGCCGTATCGACCAGACGAATAATACCGTCATGAATTTGCTGATATTCATCAGACTGTGGCGCTAAAGTTGGATTCGTCATGTCATCCCTTACGTGATAGTTTCATTGTGAAATTAGAACGCTATCAATACGCTTCAGGCGTAAACGGATCAATCCATGAACGGATTTTACATGGCATTACATCTCGATTTACGAGCGGGTTTCCAGAATCGGCAGGAGAGATATTGAGGAGAGGAATATCGGCTCCCCAGCCATCAGCACAAGGCATCAACCGGGGAGCCGGAAGGGTTACACTTCGAGGTAGTTCATAATCCCGTCAGCCGCCTTACGGCCTTCGGCAATCGCCGTCACCACCAGATCGGAACCGCGCACGATGTCGCCACCGGCGAAGATTTTCGGGTTGCTGGTCTGGAAAGCATTATCGCTGCGTTCCGGCGCGATAATTCGTCCCTGCGAGTCCAGTTCCACGCTGTGTTTCGCCAGCCATTCCATGCTGTGTGGACGAAAACCAAACGCCATCACCACCGCATCAGCCGGAACCACATGCTCGGAACCGGCGACGATCTCCGCCCGTCGACGGCCTTGGGCATCCGGTTCGCCCATTTCAGTGCGCACCATTTTTACGCCGCTCACTTTGCCGTTGGCATTGACTTCAATGCCCAGCGGTTGAACGTTAAACTGAAACTCGACACCTTCCTCGCGCGCGTTTTTCACTTCGCGTCTGGAACCCGGCATGTTCTCTTCATCACGACGATAAGCACAGGTTACGTGCGTTGCGCCCTGGCGTATGGAAGTGCGTACGCAGTCCATTGCGGTATCGCCGCCGCCCAGCACCACCACGCGTTTGCCTTCCATGCTGACATATGGTTCGTCGCTGGTTTCGCCAAACCCCATGATCTGCTTCGTATTGGCGATCAGGAACGGCAGAGCGTCGAAAACCCCGTCCGCATCTTCATTTTCCAGCCCGCCGCGCATCGACTGATAGGTGCCGACGCCAAGGAATACCGCATCGTAATCTTTCAGCAGATCTTCAAGCTGTACATCACGACCCACTTCGGTATTAAGTTTGAACTCAATACCCATGCCGGTGAAGATCTCGCGACGACGGGTCATCACCTCTTTTTCCAGTTTGAAAGCTGGAATACCGAAGGTCAGCAGGCCGCCGATTTCCGGATGGCGATCAAAGACCACCGCCTTCACGCCGTTGCGGGTCAGCACGTCGGCGCACGCCAGCCCTGCCGGACCTGCGCCGATAATCGCTACCCGTTTGTCCGTCTGGCGCACGCCGGTCATATCCGGGCGCCAGCCCATTTCGAACGCTTTATCGTTGATATAGCGCTCAATGTTACCGATGGTCACTGCGCCGAACTCATCGTGCAGCGTACAGGAGCCTTCGCACAGGCGGTCCTGCGGGCAGACGCGGCCACACACTTCCGGCAGGGTGTTAGTCTGGTGCGATAGCTCTGCCGCCTCAAAAATACGCCCTTCGTTAGCCAGTTTCAGCCAGTTCGGGATGTAGTTATGTACCGGACATTTCCACTCGCAGTAGGGATTCCCGCAGGACAAACAGCGATCCGCCTGGGCTTTCGCCTGACCTTCAGAAAACGGTTCGTAGATTTCAACAAACTCGATCTTACGGATCTTCAGCGGTTTCTTCGGCGGATCAACGCGCTGCAGGTCGATAAATTGATAAACATTCTGGCTCATTTCAATTCCTTACTGCGCCTGCACGCGCAATTCTGCCGCACTACGACTACGGTGGCCCAACAGGGCTTTGACATCGCTGGACTTGGGCTTCACTAACGCGAATTGGGTTGAGAAGCTTGACCACCTGGACAGGATCTCTTCGCCGCGTTGCGAACCAGTATGCTGTACGTGCTCGGTGATCAGGCCGCGCAGATGCTCTTCGTGGATAGCCAGCGAATCAACGTCCAGTACTTCTACCAGTTCCGGGTTCACGCGTTTACGGAATTCGCCATCTTCGTCCAGCACATAGGCGAAGCCGCCGGTCATCCCCGCGCCGAAGTTAACGCCGGTTTTACCCAGCACGCAGACGATGCCGCCGGTCATGTATTCACAGCCGTTGTCGCCGATGCCCTCTACTACGGTAATCGCCCCGGAGTTACGCACGCCGAAACGTTCGCCCGCGCGGCCCGCCGCGTACAGACGGCCACCGGTGGCTCCATACAGGCAGGTGTTGCCGATAATGCTGGCTTTATGACTGAGGAAGGCGGAACCTACCGGTGGTCTGATGGCGATCAAACCGCCTGCCATACCTTTACCGACATAGTCGTTGGCATCGCCAGTCAGATATAACTCTACGCCGCCCGCGTTCCACACGCCAAAGCTCTGGCCTGCGGTACCGCTGAAGTGCGCTTTAATCGGATCGGAAGCCAGCCCCTGATCGCCGTGGGTCTGTGCGATGTAGCCGGAAAGCGACGCGCCGACGGAACGATCGGTGTTGCGGATGTCGAACCAGAAGGTTTTGCTCTGGCGCGCATCGACAAACGGCTTCGCCTGCTGCAACAGTTGCGCATTCAGCACGCCGTTATCAAACGGCGGGTTATTCTCGGTGCAGTACAGCGCTTTACCCGGATGAGGTTCAGCGGTTTCCAGTAGACGAGACAGCGCCAGCTTCTGCTGTTTAGCGGTGAAGCCCTCCAGCTCTTTCAGCAGGTCGGTGCGGCCAATCAAATCCACCAGGCGGGTCACGCCAAGCGAAGCCACCAGCTCGCGCACTTCGCGGGCGATAAATTCAAAGTAGTTGGTCACTTTGAACGGCAGGCCGTGATAGTGGTTCTTACGCAGTTTTTCATCCTGCGTCGCCACGCCGGTTGCGCAGTTGTTCAGATGGCAAATGCGCAGGTATTTACAGCCCAGCGCCACCATCGGGCCGGTGCCGAAGCCGAAACTTTCCGCACCGAGAATCGCCGCTTTAATGATGTCGACGCCGGTTTTCAGACCGCCGTCCACCTGCAAACGAATCTTGTGACGCAGACCGTTGGCGACCAGCGCCTGCTGGGTTTCAACAAGTCCGAGTTCCCACGGACAGCCCGCATATTTCACCGAAGAGAGCGGGCTGGCGCCGGTACCGCCGTCGTAGCCGGCGATGGTGATCAGATCCGCATAGGCTTTCGCCACGCCGGTCGCGATGGTGCCGACGCCCGGTTCGGACACCAGCTTCACGGAGATCATCGCCTTCGGGTTGACCTGCTTGAGATCGAAAATGAGCTGCGCTAAGTCCTCGATAGAGTAGATATCGTGGTGCGGCGGCGGGGAGATCAGCGTCACGCCCGGCACTGAATAACGCAGTTTAGCGATATACGGAGTGACTTTATCCCCCGGTAACTGACCGCCTTCGCCCGGTTTCGCGCCCTGCGCGACTTTAATCTGAATCACATCGGCATTGACCAGGTAGGCCGGCGTCACGCCAAAGCGACCGGAGGCCACCTGTTTGATACGCGACACTTTATTGGTGCCGTAGCGCGCCGGGTCTTCGCCGCCTTCGCCGGAGTTGGAGTTGCCGCCGAGGCTGTTCATCGCTTCCGCCAGCGCTTCGTGCGCTTCCGGACTTAATGCGCCGATAGACATGGCTGCGGTATCAAAGCGTTTAAACAGCTCACTGGCGGGCTCAACCTCGTCGATAGTCACCGCCTCGCCGTCTGGATGTATCGCCAGCAGATCGCGCAGCGTTGCCGCCGGACGCTCATTGACCAGTTTGGCGTATTCCTGATAATCGCTGTACTCGCCGCTCTGTACCGCCTGTTGCAGGGTACGCACGACATCCGGGTTATAGGCGTGATATTCGCCGCCGTGGACGTACTTCAGCAGGCCGCCCGGGCTAATGGGTTTGCGCGCCAGCCAGGCGCGTTTGGAGAGATTCAGCAGATCCTGCTGGAAGTCATCAAAGCTCGCGCCGCCGATACGGCTGACCACGCCCTGGAAGCACAGGTTTACCACATCATCGTGCAGTCCGACCGCTTCAAACAGTTTGGAGCAGCGGTAAGAGGCAATGGTCGAAATGCCCATTTTGGACATAATCTTGTACAGCCCCTTGTTGATGCCGTTACGGTAGTTCTGCATCACGGTACGGTAGTTTTTGGCGATGGCTTGGGTATCAATCAGACGCCCCAGCGTTTCGTAGGCCAGGTACGGATAGATAGCCGTTGCGCCAAAGCCGAGCAGTACCGCAAAGTGATGCGGATCGCGGGCGCTTCCGGTTTCTACGATGATGTTGGCGTCGCAGCGCAGGCTTTGTTCCACCAGACGCGTTTGCACCGCGCCCACCGCCATCGGCGCGGGCACCGGCAGGCGATTCTTACCGATATTGCGATCCGAGAGGACCAGCAACACGGTGCCGTTACGCACCATCTGTTCCGCTTCATCGCACAGCGCCTTAACCGTCGCGTCCAGTGTGGTTTCGGTGACATCAAAGGTAATGTCAAGCCAGTCGGCGCGGTAGTGATGCTCGCTCATGGTAGTGAGCTGTTTGAAATCGGAGTACAGCAGAATTGGCGATTTAAAACTCAGGCGATGGGCCTGACCTTCCGCTTCGCAGAAGACGTTCATTTCGCGGCCGATGCTGGTGGCGAGCGACATGACGTGCGCTTCACGCAGCGGGTCGATAGGCGGGTTAGTGACCTGCGCGAACTGCTGGCGGAAGTAGTCGTAAATAATACGCGGCTGGCTGGAGAGCACGGCAAAGGGGGTATCGTCGCCCATTGAACCGACGGCTTCCTGGCCGTTTTCGCCCAACACGCGGATAACCGAGTCCAGCTCTTCGGCGCTGTAGTTAAACTGTTTTTGATAGCTGGCGAGCAGGTCATCGTCCAGTTCGCGGCTACCGACTTCTTCATCAGGCAGCTCTTCAAACGGCACCAGGCGGCGGACGTTTTTCTCCATCCACTCTTTATATGGATGGCGGCTTTTCAGATCGTCATCGGTTTCCGCGGAATGCAGAATACGTCCGCTGCGGGTGTCGATCACCATCAGCTCGCCTGGGCCGACGCGGCCTTTCTCGACCACTTCATCCGGCTGATAGTCCCAGATACCGACTTCGGAGGCGCAGGTGATCAGCTTGTCTTTGGTAATGACATAGCGTGCCGGGCGCAGGCCGTTACGGTCAAGGTTACAGGCGGCGAAGCGCCCGTCGGACATCACGATGCCTGCCGGCCCGTCCCACGGCTCCATATGCATGGAGTTAAAGTCAAAGAAGGCGCGCAGATCCTGGTCCATATCGGGGTTGTTCTGCCAGGCGGGCGGCACCAACAGGCGCATGGCGCGGATAATGTCCATCCCGCCTGCCAGCAGCAGTTCCAGCATGTTGTCCAGCGAGCTGGAATCCGAACCGGTTTCGTTAACAAACGGCGCAGCGGACTGTAAATCCGGGATCAGCGGCGTCTGGAATTTATAGGTACGGGCGCGCGCCCACTGGCGGTTGCCGGTGATGGTGTTAATCTCGCCGTTATGCGCCAGGTAGCGGAACGGCTGCGCCAGCGGCCAACGCGGCACGGTGTTAGTGGAAAAGCGCTGGTGGAACAGGCAGATGGCCGATTCCAGACGCAGATCCGCAAGATCCAGGTAGAAGCGCGGCAGATCCGCCGGCATACATAGACCTTTATAAATGTTGACCAGGTTCGACAGGCTGCATACGTAGAAATCTTTGTCGTCCTGCAGACGTTTTTCAATGCGTCGGCGGGCGATAAACAGACGGCGCTCCATATCGCGCGGACGCCAGCCCGCCGGAGCGTTGACAAAAATCTGCTCAATACGCGGCAGGGAGGAGAGGGCGATTTCACCGAGCACGCCTTCATTGGTTGGCACATCGCGCCAGCCGACAATCGACAGGGTTTCCTGCTGTAATTCTTCTTCGACAATATGGCGTGACGCGGCGGCCAGTTCAGGATCTTTATTCAAAAAGATCATCCCGACGGCGTAGTTTTTGGCTAAGCGCCAGCCGCGCTCTTCGGCCACGATGCGAAAGAAACGGTCTGGTTTTTGTAACAGCAAGCCGCAACCGTCGCCGGTTTTACCGTCGGCAAGGATCGCGCCACGGTGCTGCATCCGGGCCAGCGCGTGTATGGCGGTACGCACTACCTTGTGGCTAGGTTCGCCTTCTATGTGGGCGATCAGGCCGAAACCACAGTTATCCTTCTCAAGGGATTTATCGTACAACATATCAGTGAACCTCCCCAGGCTCTACGGGACGCTCTCCCAACCGACGGCGCGCGGGCACAGCAAGAGCATGGCGACGGGGCTGGCGCATCATACGCTTACCTCGCATTCGCCCTCTTTGTGTCCTTTGCGCATTGGTAAATACGGTTAAGAGGGAATCTCAATTACTGCATAAATATGATGAGCAGACGGCTCATCCAGAAAGCTTCCAGCGGATCCCCAACTTATCGGGAATCCACACCCAGGTCAAATGGCAAACTGATTTATGCAAAAGTGTGCTGTAGCACAGATAACTTTTTGAATATGTTGAAATTAAAAGGTTTTTTATAGAAGGGCTGCTAATACGGAGCGGCAGAAAGCCTGTGATCTGTCTCACTATAAGAGCCGCTCGCCAGGCATTATCTGACCTTGCTTTTTCAAAAATCTTGGCATTTTATGCTGTTTTAAGCGTGAGCAGTATTGAATGCTACTGTTTTTATCGATGACCCAGCAAACGCTGAAAAAAGAGGGGAATATCAGGAAAAATCATCAGCGGGATTATGAATGAAATATCGTTTATTTTGCTTGATTATGCAATGGATAAAAGCCTTCCGGGACGATTGATCCAGGTCATCGCCAAAGGAGACTAAAAATGGCAGGCTTTGGCCTCTTTTTAAGAGGCGGTCTATCAGATTATGCAGTTACAGAAATTAGTCAATATGTTTGGTGGGGATCTTTTACGTCGGTATGGGCAAAAGGTTCATAAGCTGACGCTTCATGGCGGTTTTAGCTGCCCTAATCGCGACGGCACCATCGGGCGTGGCGGTTGCACCTTCTGTAATGTCGCCTCTTTTGCCGATGAGGCGCAGCAGCATCATTCGATTGCCGAGCAGCTTGCGCATCAGGCGCATCTGGTGAACCGCGCTAAACGCTATCTGGCCTATTTCCAGGCCTACACCAGCACCTTTGCGGAAGTGCAGGTGCTGCGTTCCATGTATCAACAGGCGGTCAGCCAGGCCAGTATCGTCGGGTTATGCGTCGGTACGCGTCCGGATTGCGTCCCGCAGGCAGTAGTAGATTTACTGTGTGAATATAAAGATCAAGGCTACGAGGTGTGGCTGGAACTGGGATTGCAAACCGCGCACGATAAAACCCTGCGCCGAATTAACCGCGGGCATGACTTCGCCTGCTATCAGCGTACCACCCGGATTGCCCGGGAGCGCGGGCTGAAAGTGTGCGCGCATCTGATTGTGGGGCTGCCAGGCGAAGGGCAGGCAGAATGCCTGCAAACCATGGAGCGTGTGGTGGAGACGGGCGTTGACGGTATTAAACTGCATCCGCTGCATATTGTGAAAGGCAGTACGATGGCCAAAGCCTGGGAAGCGGGGCGGCTGAACGGCATCGAACTGGACGACTACACGCTAACGGCAGGTGAGATGATTCGTCATACGCCGCCGGAGGTAATTTATCACCGAATTTCAGCCAGCGCTCGCCGTCCGACGCTGCTTGCCCCGCTGTGGTGCGAGAATCGCTGGACGGGGATGGTTGAGCTGGACAAATACCTGAATGAGCATGGCGTACAGGGCTCTGCGCTGGCCCGTCCCTGGATACCACCTGTAGCGTAGCGTGATGAGGGGCGCTACGCATATTTCGCACAATATTCAACGCGGTTCCCATAATTGGGTATTATGTGCGAAGTTGTGGTGAAGGAATCCTCTATGAAGCAAATTCGTATGCTGGCGCAATACTATGTCGACCTGATGATGAAATTGGGTCTGGTGCGCTTTTCCATGCTCCTGGCGTTGGCATTGGTGGTGCTGGCGATTGTCGTGCAGATGGCGGTGACCATGGTGCTGCATGGTCAGGTTGAAAGTATCGACGTCATTCGCTCCATCTTTTTTGGCCTGTTAATTACGCCCTGGGCGGTCTATTTCTTATCCGTTGTTGTTGAACAACTGGAAGAGTCAAGGCAGCGACTGTCGCGTCTGGTGCAAAAGCTGGAGGAGATGCGCGAGCGCGATCTCAAGCTTAACGTACAGTTGAAGGACAATATTGCCCAGCTTAATCAGGAAATTGCCGATCGCGAAAAAGCGGAAGCGGAGCTGCAAGAGACATTTGAACAGCTAAAAGTAGAAATTAAAGAGCGTGAAGAGGCGCAAATCCAGCTAGAACAGCAATCCTCTTTTCTGCGCTCCTTTCTGGACGCCTCGCCGGATTTGGTTTTTTATCGTAATGAGGATAAAGAGTTTTCCGGCTGTAACCGCGCAATGGAATTGCTAACCGGCAAGAGCGAAAAACAGCTGGTGCATTTGAAGCCGGAAGATGTGTACTCTCCCGAAGCGGCGGAGAAAGTCATTGAAACCGATGAAAAAGTATTCCGCCATAACGTCTCCCTGACCTACGAACAGTGGCTGGATTACCCGGACGGACGAAAGGCCTGCTTTGAAATTCGTAAAGTGCCTTATTACGACCGTGTCGGTAAACGTCATGGCCTGATGGGATTTGGTCGTGATATTACCGAACGTAAGCGTTATCAGGACGCGCTGGAGCGCGCCAGCCGCGACAAGACCACGTTTATCTCTACCATCAGTCATGAGCTGCGCACCCCGCTTAACGGCATCGTCGGTTTAAGCCGCATCCTGCTGGATACCGATCTCACCGCCGAACAGGAAAAATACCTTAAAACAATCCATGTCTCCGCCGTGACGTTAGGCAATATTTTCAATGACATCATTGATATGGATAAGATGGAGCGGCGTAAGGTTCAGCTTGATAACCAACCGGTTGATTTCACCAGCTTTATGGCCGATCTGGAAAACCTTTCCGGTTTGCAGGCGCAGCAAAAAGGGCTACGTTTTGTGCTTGAGCCGACGCTGCCGCTGCCGCACAAAGTCATTACCGACGGAACGCGTCTGCGCCAGATTTTATGGAATTTGATCAGCAATGCGGTGAAATTTACTCAGCAGGGCCAGGTGACGGTGCGGGCGCGCTATGATGAAGGCGACATGCTGCACTTTGAAGTGGAAGATTCCGGGATCGGCATTCCGCAGGATGAGCAGGATAAAATTTTCGCCATGTATTATCAGGTGAAAGACAGTAACGGCGGTAAACCGGCGACGGGTACCGGTATCGGGCTGGCGGTCTCCCGTCGGCTGGCGAAAAATATGGGCGGCGATATTACCGTTTCCAGTCTGCCGGGCAAAGGATCGACCTTTACGCTAACGGTTCATGCGCCAGCGGTGGCGGAAGAGGTGGAGGACGCCTTTGATGAAGACGACATGCCGCTGCCGGCGCTGCATGTTCTGCTGGTCGAAGATATTGAACTGAACGTGATCGTAGCGCGTTCGGTACTGGAAAAACTGGGTAACAGCGTGGATGTCGCGATGACCGGCAAGGCGGCGCTGGAGATGTTCGCGCCAGGCGAATATGACCTGGTCTTACTGGATATTCAGCTACCGGATATGACGGGTCTGGATATTGCCAGAGAACTGACCCGTCGCCACACGCGGGAAGATTTACCGCCGCTGGTAGCGCTTACGGCTAACGTTCTGAAAGATAAAAAAGAGTATCTGGACGCTGGTATGGACGATGTGCTGAGTAAGCCGCTGTCGGTGCCAGCCTTAACCGCGATGATTAAAAAATTCTGGGATGCCACCGATAAAGAGGAGAGTACCGTGACGCCTGAAGAGAGCGATAAAGCGCAAGCGCTGCTGGATATCCCGATGCTGGAACAATACATCGAGTTGGTTGGGCCTAAATTGATCACCGACGGCCTCGCGGTGTTTGAAAAAATGATGCCTGGCTATTTAAGCGTGCTGGAGTCCAATCTGACGGCGCGTGACAAAAAAGGCGTCGTTGAGGAAGGGCATAAGATTAAAGGCGCCGCCGGTTCGGTAGGGCTGCGTCATCTGCAACAACTTGGCCAGCAAATCCAGTCGCCGGATCTTCCCGCCTGGGAAGATAATGTCGCGGAATGGATTGAAGAGATGAAGCAGGAGTGGCAGCACGATGTCGCGGTGCTGAAAGCCTGGGTGGCAAACGCGGAAAAAAAATGACCCCGGTTTGACCGGGGTGCGCGAATACTGCGCCAACACCAGGGAAATCGTGGCTGCGCCGTGCTTATTATGATGATGTCAAAGGCGCAGTCCTGTTTTCAGGCCGCACGCAGTTAAGATAGCAAATCCTAAATGATTTGTTACATGAATCATTTAAATGTGTGAAGCATAGCATTTTAATCAAAATTATTAATGGGCTTGAGTCGGTTGCAGGAGGATGTTCACCATGAAAAAAATTGGCGTAGTGCTCAGCGGATGCGGCGTCTATGACGGCGCCGAAATTCATGAGGCCGTTCTGACGCTGTTGGCCATTGCCCGCAGCGGCGCGCAGGCTGTCTGCTTCGCGCCGGATAAACCACAAGCGGATGTTATTAATCACCTGACCGGCGAAGCGATGGCGGAAACGCGTAACGTCCTGATTGAGGCGGCGCGTATTACGCGGGGCGATATTCGTCCCCTGTCCCAGGCTCAGCCAGAGGAGCTGGATGCGCTCATTGTGCCTGGTGGTTTCGGCGCGGCGAAGAACCTGAGTAATTTCGCCAGCCAGGGGAGCGAATGCCGGGTGGATAGCGATGTCGTCGCGCTGGCGAAGGCCATGCACCAGTCCGGCAAGCCGCTGGGATTCATCTGTATCGCGCCCGCAATGTTGCCGAAGATCTTTGACTTCCCGCTACGTCTGACAATAGGGACGGATATTGATACCGCTGAAGTACTTGAAGAGATGGGGGCCGAACACGTACCTTGCCCGGTTGATGATATCGTTGTGGACGAGGATAACAAGGTCGTGACCACCCCTGCCTATATGCTGGCGCAGGATATCGCCCAGGCGGCAAGCGGCATTGATAAATTAGTGTCGCGCGTGCTGGTTCTGGCGGAATGAGCAAACGACGCATCGCGCCGTTAACGTTTTTGCGCCGTCTACTTTTACGTATCCTTGCTGCGCTCGCCGTCTTTTGGGGCGGCGGCATTGCGCTGTTTAGCGTGGTTCCGGTGCCTTTTTCGGCGGTGATGGCGGAACGGCAGATTAGCGCCTGGCTCGGCGGAGAGTTCGGTTATGTGGCGCATTCTGACTGGGTCAGTATGGCGGATATCTCGCCGTGGATGGGGCTGGCGGTAATTGCGGCGGAAGACCAGAAGTTCCCTGAGCACTGGGGCTTTGATGTTCCGGCGATTGAAAAAGCGCTGGCGCATAATGAGCGGAATGAGAGCCGTATTCGCGGCGCCTCTACGCTTTCGCAGCAAACGGCGAAAAATCTCTTTTTATGGGATGGACGCAGTTGGTTGCGCAAAGGTCTGGAGGCTGGGCTAACGCTGGGCATTGAAACTGTCTGGAGCAAAAAGCGCATTCTCACGGTTTATCTGAATATCGCGGAGTTTGGCGATGGTATTTTTGGCGTGGAGGCTGCGGCACAACGGTATTTTCATAAACCCGCCAGCCGCTTAAATATGTCCGAAGCCGCGTTACTGGCGGCGGTATTGCCAAATCCGTTACGCTATAAGGCGAATGCGCCTTCCGGCTATGTGCGTAGCCGGCAGGCGTGGATTATGCGCCAGATGCGCCAACTGGGCGGGGAATCTTTTATGACGCGCAACCAGCTTAATTAATTTTGCCGATTAGCGGCGCGAACGCCTTATCCGGCCTGCGATCTGTGTCGTCCAGGCCTGATAAGCACAGGTCATTAAGCTTCGTGAGAAGTAAGCGCCAGCCGTTTCTTGTCTTTTGGCTGCGCATCCCTCTCCAGGGCAACGGTCAGCGCAGGCTGGGCGATAAACCGCTGCCACACTCTCTCCAGTTTGCGTTCACAGCACCATGTTGACCAGGTTGCCAGCGGGATAAAGGTACTTTCCCCCAGATTGTCGCAAACCACCGGAACCACTTCTGACTCGCTGATACGCTGGCACAGGATGTTTTGCGGCTTCAGCGACATCGTCACAATATGGTTATCCAGCAGGTAACGTTTCAGTTTTTTCAGTAGCCGCCGCAGGACAGCGACATCCTCTTCATAACGACATTGCGCGGCGAACTCGGTCAGGGTAATAGAGGGCGCGCCGTTGAAATCGGTAATCATGTCGTAGACATAGCCAGTGCCGCAATCGGTTTCTACCGTGCCGTAATAACGGGGGATAGCGCTCCAGTCTGTCAGGTAGCGAGACAGATGCGCATAGTAGCTCAGTTCACGCCGAATCTCTTTATCACCGCCGTGGTCACGGTTGTAAATGACTTTTATGCAACGCCGGGCATTATCCGGATGCGTATAGCATTTACGATGTCGACCGGCGCCCAGCGGAGTCTGTTCGGATAAGAAGATCATGGCAAGTCCTGGAAAAATTTATTCACATAAATTTAGTATGGACAAAGAACTTAAACAAAACCTAAACGAAATTTTTTAAGGTTTTCTTAATGTTTTTATGCATAGGTAAAGCGCACGAAATGTACAAATCTTACGAAAGGGTGGGGCTGCGGGACAAGTGGCAGGCAGGCGTAACACGCCCGGTTTTGGGGTGACTGTCATCAAATACCGGGACGGCGTTGGGGGAAATAGAGTATAGAGGGGGAGGTTTAGTCTTCGTCAAAGCCGGAATTGAACAGCGCGATAACCGCCGCCAGCGCTTCAACTTCTTGCGGGCCGGTGGCTTCAATTTCGATCTGACGCCCCTTGGCGGAGTCGAGCATTAACAGAGCGATGACGCTGTTCGCTTCCGCTTCAGTGCCTTCGTCATTGCGTAATAGCACCTCGGCGTCAAACCCCTGCATCAGTTCGAAAAGCTTCATGGCAGGCCGGGCATGCATGCCCAGCTTATTGGTGACTTCAACAGTTTGCTTTACGGTCATGTTTTGCGTTTTTCCAGCGTGCGATGGCGAGACTGGACATTTTTACCGCGCGAGCGGAAGTAGTCTGCCAGCTGTTCTGCAATATACACCGAACGGTGTTTCCCGCCGGTACAACCGATAGCGACGGTAAGGTAGCTGCGGTTGTTGGTCTCCAGCATCGGTAACCATAGCTCAAGATAGCTGCGAGTCTGATAGATAAAATTGTGAACTTCTGTGTGTCGGTCAAGAAACGCGGCTACCGGCTTATCAAGCCCGGTCATGGGGCGCAGTTTTGGGTCCCAGTGCGGGTTGGGCAGAAAGCGGACATCGAACACATAGTCCGCATCAATCGGGATACCATGTTTAAAGCCGAAGGACTCAAATACCATCGTCAGTTCACGCTCGCGTTTGCCCAACAGCCGGGTACGCAGCATCTCCGCCAGCTCATGGACGGACATTTCTGAAGTGTCGACGATCAGATCCGCACGTGAGCGTAACGGCTCCAGCAAGTCACTCTCTTTATCGATCGCACTCTCTAAAGAAAGATTTTTGCTGGAAAGCGGATGCAAACGGCGCGTGTCGCTGTAGCGGCGAATCAAGGTATTGCGGTCGGCATCAAGAAACAGCAATTGCGGCGAGAAAGCGCCAGGCAGATTATTCATCGCCTGTTCAAAAATCTCAGGTGATTCAGGCATATTGCGCACATCAATGCTGACGGCGGCGGAAATCTGGCGATCGGCCAGCGTTCGCGCCAGATCGGGCAACAGCACGACGGGGAGGTTATCCACGCAGTAAAATCCCATATCTTCCAGCGCGCGCAGAGCGACAGATTTACCTGATCCGGAACGCCCGCTGACGATCATCAGTACCATGTACCGTTTCTCCTCACAACGACAGAAATAAATGCCATTGAGTTGTTATGCCTCATTCTGCTCACCTTCGGTGTCAGTAATGATTTGATACAGCTCTTCATCATTCAGCGCCGCGCGCAGGCGGCGGCAGATCGTTTTATCCGCCAGACGTTTCGCCACCAGCGACAGCGTGTGCAGATGCGTTTTAGTTTGATCGGCGGGCACCAGCAGGGCGAAGAGGAGATCGACCGGCTGGTTATCGATGGCGTCGAACGCGATTGGCGTTTCGAGCTGAACGAACACGCCGACGGCGCGTAAGGTATCTTCTTCCAGTTTCCCGTGCGGGATGGCGATACCATTACCAATACCGGTACTGCCCATTTTTTCGCGTGTCAGAATGGCTTCAAACACGACCTGAGGAGGTAAACTGAGCTGTTTTGCCGCCAGTTCGCTGATGATTTCCAGCGCGCGTTTCTTACTCTGACAATGAACGCCGCTACGCGTACACTCCTGGTTAAGTACACTGCTCAGTTGTAGAGTCGTATCGTTATTTATCATAATTTCACCTAAGAACCTGTCCTGTCAGGTTGATGGCCAGGTTCGGAGCGCTAACTGTACAAATGGCCCGTTGTGTCACACAACAGGCCGTCCTGCACTGGCTAACTGCCCGGACAATTAGTGTTGTTTCAGTTTATCTTTATGCCTGGTTAACTGCCTTGCCAGTTTATCAATCAAGCCGTCAATGGCGGCATACATATCCTGGCCTTCCGCGCTGGCGTGAATTTCGCCGCCGTTAACGTGTAGCGTCGCATCCGAGATATGCGTGACCTTCTCCACTTTCAACACCACGTATACCTGATTAATCCGCTCAAAATACTGTTCAAGTTTGGCGAATTTTGTCGTCACAAATTCACGCAGGGCTTCAGTAATTTCGACATTATGTCCGGTGATATTGAGCTGCATAGTGTCTTCCTTATCGGTTGGGTCAAACCAGCTGTTTGCGTTGGTTTGACGGCGGAATGGATAAAGACTCTCGGTACTTCGCAACAGTGCGGCGCGCCACCATGATACCTTGTTCTGACAGCAGAGAGGTTAACTTGCTGTCGCTCAGTGGTTTCGCGGGGTTTTCCGCCGCAATTAACTTCTTCACCAGCGCGCGAATCGCGGTGGAAGAGGCTTCGCCTCCGCCTTCGGTATTGACGTGGCTGGAAAAGAAATATTTGAGTTCAAAAATACCGCGCGGGCTGTGCAAATACTTCTGCGTGGTCACGCGGGATATAGTGGATTCGTGCATCTCGACGGCCTGGGCGATATCCGCCAGTACCATCGGTTTCATATATTCTTCGCCCTGTTCAAAAAAGGCTTGCTGTTGCTCGACGATGCAGCGACTGACGCGCAGCAGCGTGTCGTTGCGGCTTTCAAGGCTTTTTATCAGCCACTTCGCATCCTGTAAATTACTGCGGATGAACTGGCTGTCGGCATCGTTGCGCGCGCTATTGCACATGGCGGCATAGTGCTGGTTAATCTGTAAACGGGGAATACTGTCGCTATTAAGCTCCACCGTCCAGCGACCGTTATGCTTGCGTACCAGCACATCCGGGATAACGTACTCCGGCTCGCCGGTCTGGATCGATTGACCGGGTCTGGGATCGAGCGACTGAATCAGGTTTACCGCCTCTTTCAGCACCTCTTCTTTCAGTCGGGTAACGCGCATCAACGTGCGGAAATCGTGGTTGGCCAGCAGATCAAGATGATCGCAGATAATAAGCCGCGCCTCTTCCAGCCACGGCGTGGATTTGTCGAATTGTGAAAGCTGGATCAGCAGACAGTCGCGAAGATCTTTTGCCGCGACGCCTACCGGATCAAAACGCTGAATGCGCTTCAGAACGGCTTCAACCTCATCGAGATCCACCTCTACATCGCCCATACTTTCGCGAATTTCGTCCAGGGATACGGTGAGATAACCGGTATCATCTACCGCGTCGACAATGGATGTCGCAATAGCGCGATCGGTGTCCGAGAAGGGCGTTAGCTCAACCTGCCACATCAGATAATCCTGCAACGACTGCGTCGTTTCGCCCTGATAGACGGGCAGCTCATCGTCGATATAATCGCCGCTGGGGCCGGACGGCGTCCCGGCGGTGTAAATTTCATCCCAACTGGCGTCAAGCGGCAGCTCTTCCGGCATCTCTTTTTGTTCGAGCGCGTCGGCGGTATCGAGAGGATCGTTATCCTGAGGTTGCTGAGTGTCGATTTCGTCATGAAGATCGGTTTGCTCAAGCAGCGGGTTATTTTCCAGCGCTTGCTGGAGTTCCTGCTGAAGTTCCAGCGTAGACAACTGCAACAGACGGATGGCCTGTTGTAGCTGAGGCGTCATCGCCAGTTGTTGGCTAAGCCTGAGTTGCAAACCTTGCTTCATATTCAGAGTCGTTTTCTCCCGCTAGAGCAGCATAGCCCTCTACCCTATCAGAGTCTGAAGTCTTCCCCAAGATATACACGCTTAACGTGTTCGTCTTGCAGGATTTCTGTCGGCGTACCGTGGGCAATAAGGTGGCCCTGGCTCACGATATAGGCGCGTTCACAGACTGCCAGCGTCTCACGGACGTTATGGTCGGTGATCAGCACGCCGAGCCCGCTATCGCGCAGATGCTCGATAATGCGTTTGATGTCGATAACGGAAATCGGGTCAACGCCGGCAAACGGTTCATCCAGCAGGATAAATTTGGGATTAGCGGCCAACGCGCGGGCTATTTCTACACGACGGCGTTCACCACCGGACAGCGCCTGTCCCATACTGTCGCGCAGATGCTCAATATGAAACTCTTCCATCAGCTCGTTGGCGCGGTCTTCTCGCTGTTCTGCGGTCAAATCGTCACGAATTTGCAGTACCGCCATCAGGTTATCAAATACGCTGAGACGGCGGAAAATAGAGGCTTCCTGCGGCAAATAGCCGATACCGCGGCGCGCGCGCGCGTGCAGCGGCAGCAGACTGATATCTTCATCATCGATGATGATATTGCCCGCGTCACGCGGCACGATACCGACGACCATATAAAAGGTGGTGGTTTTACCCGCGCCGTTTGGACCGAGCAGCCCGACAATCTCCCCGGAGTTAACGGTCAGACTGACATCTTCCACTACGCGACGGCCTTTATAGGCCTTCGCCAGATTCTTTGCAGTTAATGTTGCCATAACGAATTAGTTACTCTTCTTTTGCGCCGGAGTCTGGCCTTTGTTTTTGTCTTGCAACTGCGACGGCACCAGAACGGTGGTGACGCGTTTGCCTTTCTCGCTGAAGGCCTGCATTTTCTGCTCTTTCACCAGGTAGGTGATTTTGTCGCCGGTAATGTTGCTGTCAAGCTGCTCCAGATAAGCGTTGCCGGTCAGCACCACAAAATCTTTCGCCAGCTCGTAGTGCATATGGGAAGCGTGGCCTTTCACCGGCTTACCGTTGTCCTGCATCTGGTAGAAGGTGGCCGGATTGCCGTAACCGTCGATCACCTCTTTCCCCTGTTCGCCGCCAGGGCGGGTAACCACGACTTTATCGGCGTTGATCTTAATCGTGCCCTGGGTCATCACCACGTTGCCCGTAAAGGTCACGACGTTGCCTTGCATATCCAGCGACTGTTGATCCGAGTCAATATGAATAGGCTGTTCAGTATCGCCCGTGACGGCGAAAGCCGGAATGCTGGCGGCCAGCAGCGAGCCGGCAAGCATAAGATTAAGGCTGAGTTTGTTTGTTTTGAATTTCATAAGAGGTTCTAACCTTTTCAATCAGCTCGGCGTTCTTGCTGCGTAAGTTACCGCGCATTTTCAGTCCGCTGGAGTTAAATGTTGTGCCGTATAACGTCACCAGATCGTTCGAGGTAACATCCTGCGTCACCAGATTAATCTGCGCGTTATCGGTGGTAATTCTGCGTAATTGAGCGTCAGGCACCAGGGCGTTGACTTCAACATGACCATACAGATAGAGCATCCGATCGTTAGTCAATTTGGCTTTATCGGCCTTGATCGACCATGTCGGCACTTTATCCTTATCAAAGGTGGTTAATACCGGTTGCGTAAACCATGAGACCGCCTGATCGGAAAAATATTCAACGTGCTGCGCGATCAGACGATAGCTCAACGCGCCTTCCGGACTGTACACGACGGTATCCGTATGCTCGCTTTTATACGTGGGATCGTTGCTGTTGACCATCACGGCAGCAGGATCGTCTTTATCCGCCAGATTGATACCAATCAGTACCAGAATGGCCAGCGACAGTAGAATGATAACCCAACGTCTGGTTTTACTCATATCGATTGCCCTTTGGCCTCATCCAGCTTGCCCTGCGCCAGCAGCAGCAAATCGCACACCTCACGTACCGCGCCGCGCCCGCCGGCAATGTGCGTCACATAGTCAGCGCGGGGGATCAGCAGCGGATGCGCATTCGCAACGGCAACGCTTAACCCCACTTTTTCCATCACCGGCCAGTCAATCAGATCATCGCCGACATAGGCAACATTTTCCGGCGCAATGGCCAGTTTTTCCAGCAGATCGCTAAAGGCGATCAGCTTATTCGACTGTCCCTGATAAAGATGGACAATCCCCAGCGTGGCGCAGCGATCTTCTACAAGTTTAGCCTTTCGTCCGGTAATAATGGCAACCTCGATATTGGAGGTCAAAGCACAGCGAATACCATAGCCGTCACGAACGTTGAAAGCCTTCAGCTCTTCGCCGTTATTGCCCATATAAATCAGGCCGTCAGACAATACGCCATCCACGTCCAGGATGAGCAGGCGGATATTCTCCGCTTTGGTCATGACATGAGTGCTGACGGGGCCATAACAGGTCGCAAGCGACGCACCTGCTTTACTCATCGTTAATTATCCTTGAGTTTCTACACGACGCCTGCACGCAGGAGATCATGCATATGTAACACACCGAGTAACTGGTCGCCATCAGCAACCAGTACGGAGGTGATATGGCGGGACTGCATTAAATTCAGCGCATCGACAGCGAGAATACCGGGACGCACGCGAATGCCCCCTGGCGTCATCACCTCGGCGATCCCCAACTGGCGCATATCGCCGCCCATATCGAACACGCGACGTAAATCGCCGTCGGTGAAGATACCGTCGATCTTCATGGATTCATCGCAAATGACGGTCATACCGAGATTTTTACGCGTAATTTCTAACAGCGCATCACGCAGGGTGGCATGTTTATTAACATGCGGGATTTCATCGCCAGTATGCATAATATCGCTTACGCGCAGCAGTAGCTTACGTCCCAGCGCGCCGCCAGGATGCGATAGAGCGAAATCCTCGGCGGTAAAGCCGCGCGCTTTTAACAACGCCACGGCGAGAGCGTCGCCCATCACCAGCGTTGCGGTGGTACTAGTGGTAGGCGCCAGGCCTAACGGACACGCTTCTTTGGGCACTTTAACACACAGATGCACATCTGCCGCACGCGCCATGCTGCTTTCCGGTCGCCCGGTAATGCAAATTAACGGTACGTGCAGCCGTTTAAGCACCGGTATTAGCGCCGCGATCTCGCTGGATTCGCCGGAGTTGGAGATAGCGATAACCACATCCTGCGGCGTAACCATCCCCAAATCGCCGTGCGCGGCTTCGCCTGGATGTACAAAAAAGGAAGAGGTGCCGGTACTGGCGAACGTGGCGGCCATTTTCCGTCCGATATGACCGGATTTTCCCATCCCCATGACCACCACTTTTCCGGTGCAGTTGAACATTTTTTCACAGGCCAGCGTGAAATGCTGGTTGATATATTGATCAAGCTCCGCCAGGCCTTCACGTTCAATTTCCAGGACCTCTTTGCCTGCCTGCTGAAAGTCAAACCCCGGTTGCAACGCTAAATGCGACATAATCCGTTTCCAGTTATCCAACAAGAAGTGGCGATAGCCAATAGAGCATCGCCAGCCATACGATAAACCCGCCGGTCAGCAGTATACCTGCGCCCCGACCAATCTGACGCGGATGCCGCCAGCAAAGTAAAGCGAAAACCACGCTAACCAGCAACATCACGCTATAATCACGCCCAAACGCCAGCGGGTTGATCTCCCCCGGCGCGATCAGCGCAGGCAGTCCCAGCACGATGGCGAGATTAAAAATATTGGCACCAATGAGATTACCAACGGCAATATCATTTTCGCCTTTTCGCACGCCGGCAATCGCCGTCGCCAGTTCTGGCAGACTGGTGCCGACGGCGATGACTGTCAGACCGAGCGTTAATTCACTCATGGCGAAATAGTTCGCCAGCACCGTAGCGTTATCGATTACCATGCGCGTCGCCATCGGCATGATGACCAGCGCAATGCCCAGCCATAAGAACGCGACGGGGAGCCCGCCTTCGCGCGGCAGCTCCGCCAGTTGTTCGCGGGTGAGGCTGTCATTCCCCTGGCGTTCGGCCAGACGCGCGATTTTAACAATGAATAACAGCCATAGCACAGCCAGAAGCAGGAGAAAGATACCATCACTGCGGCTTAACTGTCCGTCATGCAGTACGGAACCGGCTACCACGCTAACAAATAACATTAATGGCAATTCGCGACGTAAAACATCGGAATGCACGGTAAATGGACGAACCAGCGCCGCCAGCCCTAAGATCAGCAAAATATTGGTGATGTTAGAACCGAGCGCCGCGCCGACGGCCAAATCGAGCTGACCGTGTAGCGATGCGGCGACCGACACAATAATTTCCGGCAGCGAGGTGCCGATACTCACGACCGTCATCCCGATGATCAGCGGGGGAATACCGAATGTACGGCATAAAATAGAGGCCGCAAACACCAGACGATCGGCGCCGTAGGCCACCAGAAGCAAACCAATTATGAGTAGCGCCATCGCTAAAAGCATCTAAAGTCCTTTCTTCAGGTATACTCGCCGGTCCCCTGGAAGGGATATCTGGAAGCCGTAACGAAGTCCTAATTTTGACTTTATGCGGCTAAAAAGTAAAACGAATGCCAGCTTTCGCTAACCCTGTCAGTTAATATTCTGTAATTATGTCGAACCCATGGTTAAATTCAGCGCCATGGTTACCTCAACAAGGCAATACGAAGGATGAATCAATGGGTCAGTCTGCGGCCAATTTAGTCGATATGCGCGACGTCAGCTTTTCCCGTGGCGAACGCTGCATTTTCGATAATATTTCCCTGACGGTGCCGCGCGGGAAGATCACGGCGATCATGGGGCCGTCGGGCATCGGTAAAACCACGCTGTTGCGCCTGATTGGCGGACAGATCCCGCCGGATAAGGGCGAGATCTTATTTGATGGCGAGAATGTGCCGGCCATGTCCCGTTCGCGGCTCTACACCGTCCGTAAACGTATGAGTATGCTGTTTCAGTCGGGAGCACTGTTTACCGACATGAACGTGTTTGACAATGTGGCCTATCCGCTACGGGAGCACACCAATTTACCCGCGCCGCTGCTAAAAAGCGTCGTGATGATGAAACTGGAAGCTGTCGGGCTGCGCGGCGCGGCAAAACTGATGCCTTCCGAGCTCTCCGGTGGGATGGCGCGCCGCGCCGCGTTGGCGCGCGCCATCGCTCTGGAACCGGATCTCATCATGTTCGATGAGCCGTTTGTCGGCCAGGACCCGATTACCATGGGCGTTCTGGTGAAGCTGATTTCAGAATTGAACAGCGCGCTGGGCGTGACCTGCGTGGTGGTCTCGCATGATGTGCCAGAGGTGCTCAGTATTGCGGATCACGCCTGGATCATGGCGGACAAAAAAATCGTCGCTCACGGTAGCGCTCAGGCGTTGCAGGAGAATACGGACCCGCGCGTGCGTCAGTTCCTTGACGGTATTGCCGACGGGCCGGTTCCGTTCCGCTATCCGGCGGGCGACTATCACCTTGATTTACTCGAAACAGGGAGTTAAGCCACTCATGCTGTTAAATGCGCTGGCAGCACTCGGACACAGCGGGATCAAAACCGTCAGGACGTTCGGGCGCGCCGGGTTAATGTTATTCAATGCGATTATCGGTAAGCCGGAGTTTCGCAAACATGCGCCGCTGCTGGTGCGCCAGCTTTATAATGTGGGCGTCTTGTCGATGCTTATCATTATTGTCTCCGGCGTATTCATCGGTATGGTGCTGGGGCTGCAAGGCTATCTGGTTCTGACCACTTACAGCGCGGAGACCAGTCTTGGCATGTTAGTGGCGCTTTCGCTGCTGCGCGAGCTGGGGCCGGTGGTCGCGGCGTTGCTGTTTGCCGGGCGGGCCGGGTCGGCGTTGACGGCGGAAATCGGCCTGATGCGGGCGACGGAGCAGCTCTCCAGTATGGAGATGATGGCGGTCGATCCATTGCGCCGGGTGATTTCGCCGCGCTTTTGGGCGGGCGTGATTTCGTTGCCGCTACTGACCATTATCTTTGTGGCGGTCGGTATCTGGGGCGGCTCGCTGGTCGGCGTAAGCTGGAAGGGAATCGACGCCGGGTTCTTCTGGTCCGCGATGCAGAATGCCGTCGACTGGCGTATGGACCTGGTGAACTGTCTGATAAAGAGCGTGGTGTTCGCCATTACGGTAACATGGATTGCGTTATTCAACGGTTATGACGCAATACCAACTTCTGCCGGGATTAGCCGGGCAACGACGCGTACCGTGGTTCACGCATCGTTGGCCGTTCTGGGGCTGGATTTTGTGCTGACCGCACTGATGTTTGGGAATTGAGTTCATGCAAACGAAAAAAAATGAAATTTGGGTAGGCGTTTTTTTGCTGGTAGCGTTGCTGGCGGCGCTGTTTGTTTGCCTGAAGGCGGCAAATGTGACCTCTATGCGCACGGAGCCGACCTATAAGGTTTATGCGACCTTCGATAACATCGGCGGTCTGAAAGTGCGTTCCCCGGTACGCATCGGCGGGGTGGTTGTCGGGCGGGTTGAAGATATCTCGCTTGATCCGAAAACATACCTACCGCGCGTAACGCTCGACATCGAAGAGCGTTATAACCATATTCCCGATACCAGCTCGTTGAGTATTCGTACTTCCGGGCTGCTGGGGGAGCAATATCTGGCATTAAACGTCGGTTTTGAAGATCCTGAGCTGGGAACGTCTATCCTCAAAGATGGGAGTACGATTCAGGACACCAAGTCTGCAATGGTGCTGGAAGATATGATTGGCCAGTTCCTCTATAACAGCAAAGGCGACGACAATAAGAATTCTGGCGATGCGCCAGCCGCAACGGAAGGCCATACTGAAGCCACAACGCCCGCGGGCGAAACGAAATAATCTCAGGAGAATTGAGGCATGTTTAAACGACTGATGATGGTGGCCCTGCTGGTCATTGCGCCATTAAGCGCAGCAACGGCAGCGGATCAGAGCAATCCTTATAAACTGATGAACGAGGCGGCGCAGAAAACTTTTGATCGCCTGAAAAACGAACAGCCGAAAATTCGTGCCAATCCGGATTACCTGCGCGACGTTGTTGATCAGGAACTTCTGCCGTACGTGCAGGTAAAATATGCCGGCGCGCTGGTGTTGGGCCGCTATTACAAAGAGGCGACTCCGGCGCAGCGTGAAGCCTATTTTGCCGCGTTTCGCGAATACCTCAAACAGGCATACGGTCAGGCGCTGGCGATGTACCACGGCCAGACTTACCAGATAGCGCCTGAGCAACCGCTGGGCGATGCGACCATTGTGCCTATCCGTGTAACGATTATCGATCCCAACGGTCGTCCGCCGGTACGCCTGGATTTCCAGTGGCGCAAAAACACCCAGACCGGCAACTGGCAGGCGTATGACATGATTGCGGAAGGCGTCAGCATGATCACCACCAAGCAAAATGAGTGGAGCGATCTGCTGCGTACTAAAGGCATCGACGGCCTGACCGCACAACTGAAATCTATCTCTCAACAGAAAATTACTTTGGACGAGAAACAGTAATGACGCCGCAACTCACCTGGACGCGTGAGGCGGACACTCTGGTGCTGGCGGGAGAGCTGGATCAGGACGTGTTGGCGCCGCTATGGGACGCGCGCGTAGAAGCGATGAATGGCGTTACCCGTATCGACCTGAGCCAGATCTCCAGGGTGGATACGGGGGGACTGGCGCTGCTGGCGCACCTTGTGAACCAGGCAAAAAAGCAGGGCAATGCCGTGTCGCTGTCTGGCGTTAACGACAAGGTTTACGCGCTGGCGCAATTATATAACTTGCCCGAAGACGTACTTCCCCGTATGTAATGAATGCCGGATGGTTTATCCGGCCTACACTTCGCATGATCCCCGTAGGCCGGATAAGTTGCGTTAGCAGCACCATCCGGCACTTTTACCGCGCTGATTTATCAGCGTAATCTTTTGCTTATTTAAGACGGCGCGACTTTGCTCTAAGATGTTGGGCTGTTTTCACTATTTGACGAATAAAGAACCCATGGAAAATCATGAAATTCAGAGTGTGCTGATGAATGCCCTCTCCCTCCAGGAAGTCCACGTCTCCGGCGATGGCAGTCACTTTCAGGTTATTGCCGTGGGCGAGATGTTTGACGGCATGAGCCGGGTCAAGAAACAGCAAACGGTCTATGGGCCGCTAATGGAGTACATTGCGGACAACCGTATCCATGCCGTATCGATCAAAGCATATACCCCGGCGGAATGGGCGCGCGATCGTAAACTTAACGGATTTTAAGCTACGGGTAACCTGCCGGTAGCGGAGATGAATGCTTAACTGAGAATACAATAATGGATAAATTTCGTGTACAGGGGCCAACGACGCTCCAGGGCGAAGTCACAATTTCCGGCGCCAAAAACGCCGCGCTGCCGATCCTGTTCGCCGCTCTGCTGGCAGAAGAACCGGTAGAGATCCAAAACGTTCCAAAACTGAAAGACGTGGATACGTCGATGAAGCTCCTGAGCCAATTAGGCGCGAAAGTGGAACGCAATGGATCGGTACACATTGACGCCAGCCAGGTGAACGTGTTCTGCGCGCCTTATGATCTGGTTAAGACCATGCGCGCCTCGATATGGGCGCTGGGGCCGCTGGTTGCCCGTTTTGGTCAGGGACAAGTCTCTCTGCCGGGGGGCTGTACTATCGGCGCGCGTCCGGTTGATCTGCATATTACCGGTCTGGAACAACTGGGTGCGACCATCAAGCTGGAAGAGGGCTACGTAAAGGCCTCCGTCGAAGGACGTCTTAAAGGGGCGCATATCGTGATGGATAAGGTCAGCGTCGGCGCGACCGTCACCATTATGTGCGCCGCTACGCTGGCGGAAGGGACGACCATCATTGAAAACGCCGCGCGCGAGCCGGAAATTGTCGACACCGCTAACTTCCTGGTTACGCTGGGGGCGAAGATCGCCGGGCAGGGCACCGATCGTATTACGATCGAGGGCGTAGAGCGTCTGGGCGGCGGCGTTTATCGTGTGCTGCCGGATCGTATCGAAACGGGGACTTTCCTGGTGGCGGCAGCGATCTCTCGCGGCAAAATCCTCTGCCGTAACGCGCAACCGGACACTCTGGACGCGGTACTGGCGAAACTGCGCGATGCTGGCGCGGATATCGAAGTGGGCGAGGACTGGATTAGTCTGGACATGCACGGCAAACGACCGAAGGCGGTCAATGTCCGTACCGCGCCACACCCGGCATTCCCGACCGATATGCAGGCGCAGTTCACGTTGCTGAACCTGGTGGCGGAAGGGACGGGCTTTATCACTGAAACCGTCTTTGAAAACCGTTTTATGCACGTGCCTGAACTCAGCCGCATGGGCGCGCGTGCGGAAATTGAAAGCAATACCGTCATATGCCATGGCGTAGAAACGCTCTCTGGCGCCCAGGTCATGGCGACAGATCTGCGAGCATCTGCGAGCCTGGTGCTGGCGGGCTGTATTGCGGAAGGCACGACGATTGTGGATCGCATTTATCACATCGATCGCGGTTATGAGCGCATCGAAGACAAACTGCGCGCGCTAGGCGCGAATATTGAACGCGTGAAAGGCGAATAACCTTCTGTACGCTGAATAACCCCCGCGAACGCGATTGCGGGGGTTATTTTTCAGGCGCTTACTCTACATTCTGTTTGTCTTTATTACGCGCTCTCATAAGCCGCGTTCTGTCGATAAACTCATGCGTGCGCGGATCGTGATAACGCGATGGCCAAATAACCCAGGGTTCCGTTCCCAATGCTTTCGCGATAATCAACTCTCCTTTCGGCCACGGGCGCGTTAATGCATTGGCCAGCGTGGATGAGCTCAATCCATTCCGACGTGACTCAGCGGCCATTGAAGTCCCTTTTTTACGTAGTCCGGCAATGATATCGGCCGGATGCCAGTCAATAAGCTTGCTTTCCATACATCCATCACTCCTTAGGTTAATCACTTACGGTTTTAACAACCCGACGACGTTCGATACTATAACGCTTCGTGAAGGAATGTTCTAAAAAGTTCATGTAAGTGGCGGCAATATTCAGAATATGCCAGGGGAAGCCGTATATGAATATACGAAAAGACAGGCAATAGGGTATCTGGAGTTTATTAGAACTTAATGGGATATCCCGCGCAGTGCGCGGGATAAGAGAATGGCATTAACGATCGCGCTGCACCGCGATGTGTGCGAGACCGATTAGCGCCTCACGCCATGGAGTATCCGGCAATATCTGCAACGCGGATATCGCTTTGTCGGCTTCTTCTTCCGCTCGCTGACGCGTCCATTCCAGCGAGCCGCAGGTGGTCATCGCTTCCAGAACCGGTTCCAGAAGATGACGGCCATTGCCTTGTTCAATAGCGGTACGGATCATCGCTGACTGTTCTGGCGTACCGTGGCGCATGGCGTGAAGCAACGGTAAGGTGGGTTTGCCCTCATTGAGGTCATCACCCACATTTTTACCGAGATGCTCGCCGTCGGCGCTGTAATCCAGCAGATCGTCAATGAGCTGGAAAGCCGTACCAAGGTAGCGGCCATAGTCCTGCAACCCTTTCTCTTGCTCAGGCGTACAACCGGCAAGAATACCGGAGCACTGGGCGGCGGCTTCGAACAGACGGGCCGTTTTACTGTAAATCACTCGCATGTAATTTTCTTCGGTAATGTCCGGGTCATTCACGTTCATCAATTGCAGCACTTCGCCTTCTGCAATCACGTTGACCGCTTCCGACATCACTTCCAGCACTTTTAACGAGCCGAGGCTGGTCATCATCTGGAAGGCGCGGGTATAGATAAAGTCGCCGACCAACACGCTGGCGGCATTACCGAAAGCGGCATTTGCCGTCGCTTTGCCGCGACGCATATCAGATTCATCCACCACATCATCATGTAGCAGCGTCGCCGTGTGGATAAACTCGATCAGAGCGGCGATAGTCACGTGCGCGTTACCCTGATAACCCACCGCACGCGCGGCAAGAACGGCAATCATCGGACGAATGCGTTTTCCGCCGCCGCTAATAATGTAATATCCTAGCTGATTAATCAGTTGAACGTCGGAATTAAGCTGTTCAAGGATTGTCGCATTGACACCCGCCATATCTTGCGCGGTTAACTCGTTGATTTTTTCTAAATTCATCGCAAAAGCCGGGCTTATCGCCCCGATTATCCCATGTCTGAATGAGGTAACGTAGGGTTTATGGTTAGAAATATACCCTGATTGTACTGAAAAAACGCCGCAGATAAACGTTACCGTATGCGTTGTGTTTTTTTTCTTCATGTATTGATGGTAGCACTTGTCAAAGCCGTGCAATTTGCGTAATATTCGCGCCCTATTGTGAATATTTATAGCGCGCTCTGAATCATTGAAAGGTGTGCGCGGAAGCGGAGTTTTTTATGTACGCGGTTTTCCAAAGTGGTGGTAAACAACACCGAGTAAGCGAAGGTCAGACCGTTCGCCTGGAAAAGCTGGACATCGCAACTGGCGAAACTATCGAGTTCGCTGAAGTTCTGATGATCGCAAACGGTGAAGAAGTCAAAATCGGCGTTCCTTTCGTTGATGGCGGCGTAATCAAAGCTGAAGTTGTTGCCCACGGTCGTGGCGAGAAAGTTAAAATCGTTAAGTTTCGTCGCCGTAAACACTACCGTAAGCAGCAGGGCCATCGTCAGTGGTTCACTGATGTGAAAATTACCGGCATCAGCGCTTAAGATTAGGGGAGCAGATTAAATGGCACATAAAAAGGCTGGCGGCTCGACTCGTAACGGTCGCGATTCTGAAGCTAAACGTCTGGGCGTAAAACGCTTTGGCGGTGAAGCAGTTCTGGCAGGCAGCATCATCGTTCGTCAACGTGGTACTAAATTCCACGCTGGTACCAACGTTGGTTGCGGTCGTGACCACACTCTGTTTGCTAAAGCAGACGGTAAAGTGAAATTCGAAGTTAAAGGCCCGAAAAACCGTAAATACATCAGCATCGTTGCTGAGTAAGTTTTTTGTGGTCCGGTAACGGATGAAAGCCCCGCACCTGTTGCGGGGCTTTTTACATTCGATGGCCGACTAAAATATACCCGTGTGGCTGTGCGAATGCCGTTAACGGGTCTTTGCAGGGAACACGGCATGAAGCAGCAGGCAGGCATTGGCATTCTTTTAGCGCTCACTACCGCGATGTGCTGGGGAGCGTTGCCAATAGCAATGAAGCAAGTGCTGGAGGTGATGGAGCCTTCAACCATTGTCTTCTACCGCTTCTTAATGGCCAGTATTGGCCTCGGGGCGATACTGGCAGTAAAAAGAAAGCTGCCGCCGCTGCGTATTTTTCGTAAGCCGCGCTGGTTGGTGTTATTGGCGATAGCGACCTGCGGACTGTTCGGTAATTTCATTTTGTTCAGTTCTTCCCTGCAATATTTAAGCCCAACCGCGTCGCAGGTTATCGGCCAGCTCTCGCCGGTTGGCATGATGGTCGCCAGCGTCTTTATTCTGAAAGAAAAGATGCGCGGTACGCAGGTGATTGGCGCGCTGATGTTATTGAGCGGGCTGGTGATGTTTTTTAACACCAGTCTGATCGAGATTTTTACCCGACTGACCGACTACACCTGGGGCGTTATTTTTGGCGTAGGCGCGGCGATGGTGTGGGTGAGCTATGGCGTGGCGCAAAAAGTATTATTGCGACGTCTGGCCTCGCAGCAGATCCTGTTTTTACTGTACACTTTATGTACGATAGCGCTCTTGCCGCTGGCAAAACCGATGGTGATAGCGCAACTGAGCGACTGGCAGCTCGCCTGTTTGATTTTCTGCGGGCTAAATACGCTGGTAGGATATGGCGCCCTGGCGGAAGCGATGGCGCGTTGGCAGGCGGCGCAGGTGAGCGCGATAATCACGCTTACACCGCTATTTACCCTGCTGTTTTCAGATCTTTTATCTATGGCCTGGCCCGATTTCTTCGCCAGACCGATGTTAAACCTTTTAGGTTATCTCGGTGCGTTTGTCGTGGTTGCGGGCGCGATGTATTCCGCCATTGGTCATCGTATTTGGGGCGGTTTACGCAAGCATGAAACGGTGGTTTCGCAACCCCGCTCAGGCGAATGATTTACGGAGAATAAAATGAAGTTTGTTGATGAAGCATCGATTCTGGTCGTTGCAGGCGATGGCGGTAATGGCTGTGTGAGCTTCCGCCGCGAAAAATATATCCCGAAAGGCGGCCCGGACGGCGGTGATGGCGGCGACGGCGGCGACGTCTGGATGGAAGCCGATGAAAACCTGAATACGCTGATCGATTACCGCTTTGAAAAATCGTTCCGCGCTGAACGTGGTCAGAATGGCGCGAGCCGCGACTGTACCGGTAAACGCGGTAAAGACGTGACCATCAAAGTGCCGGTCGGTACGCGCGTTATCGACCAGGGAACCGGTGAAACGATGGGCGACATGACCAAACACGGTCAGCGTCTGTTGGTCGCGAAGGGCGGCTGGCATGGGCTAGGCAATACCCGTTTTAAATCCTCGGTTAACCGTACGCCGCGCCAGAAAACCAATGGTACGCCGGGCGATAAGCGCGACCTGCTGCTGGAACTGATGCTGCTGGCGGATGTCGGGATGCTGGGGATGCCAAACGCCGGTAAATCAACGTTCATTCGTGCGGTATCGGCAGCAAAACCGAAAGTCGCGGACTATCCGTTTACCACGCTGGTGCCGAGCCTGGGCGTGGTACGTATGGACAGCGAAAAGAGTTTTGTGGTGGCCGACATTCCGGGGTTGATCGAAGGCGCGGCGGAAGGCGCGGGCCTGGGGATTCGCTTCCTGAAGCACCTCGAACGTTGCCGCGTACTGCTGCACCTCATTGATATCGATCCGATCGACGGTTCCGATCCGGTGGAAAACGCCCGTATCATTATTGGCGAACTGGAAAAATACAGCCAGGATCTGGCGGCTAAACCGCGCTGGTTAGTGTTCAACAAGATCGATCTGATGGATAAAACCGAAGCGGAAGAGAAAGCGAAAGCGATCGCCGAAGCGTTGGGCTGGGAAGGGAAATACTATCTGATTTCCGCCGCCAGTCAGCTGGGGGTGAAAGATCTCTGCTGGGATGTGATGACCTTTATCATCGAGAATCCGATCGCGCAGGCTGAAGAAGCAAAACAGCCGGAAAAAGTCGAGTTCATGTGGGACGATTATCATCGCCAGCAGTTGGCTGAAGTGGAAGAAGACGCAGACGATGACTGGGATGACGACTGGGATGAAGACGACGAAGAAGGCGTCGAGTTCATCTACAAACGTTAATCTCGTAGCCGGATGGCGCTTACGCTTATCCGGTCTACAAAAGCCAACGGGCCGCATTTGCGGCCCGTTTTATTATGTCCTTTGTTGGCCGGATAAGACGCGTTAGCGCCGCCATCCGGCAATAATGCACTCAGTTAGTCTGATAAATATCCTTATACAACCGACTCTCGAAGCGTACCAGCGGAATACGTCGATTACGCTGATCGGCAGGTGGAACCGCGTAGCCGGACAAATACTGTACAAATGCCATCCGTTGCCCGCTTGCGGTGGTAATAAAGCCCGCCAGATTATACACGCCCTGCAGTGACCCGGTTTTCGCTGAAACCTTACCGTCTACGCCCGCCTGATGCAGCCCGGCGCGGTATTGTAATGAACCATCATAGCCCGCCAGCGGCAGCATAGAGATAAAGTTCAGCTCGTTATCGTGTTGGGCGATATATTGCAGCACCTGCATCATCGTGGCGGGAGCGATCAGATTATGGCGAGAAAGACCGGAACCGTCGGCAATAATGGTATTGCCGATATCAATTCCCGCCTGTTGGCGCAGGATCTGGCGAACGGCATCCGATCCCGCCCGCCAGGTGCCAGGCACGTTAAACCTGACATGACCAATCATCCGAAAAACAGTATCGGCGATCATGTTGTCTGACTTTTTCAGCATAATCTTAAGCAGATCGTGCAGTGGCGCCGACTGTTTACTGGCGACGATCGTTCCGGGCTCGTTAACCTGCGTCTGGCGCAGCAGCGTGCCGCGGTAAGTTATCCCGGCCTCTTTCAGTTCCTGCTTGAGGATCGCGCCCGCGTAGCTGGCGCCGTCCTGAATAGCAAAGGCCAGCGGCAGCGGGTCGGCGCGCTGTGGTAAACAGCCGGTAAGCGTATAACGGTTCAAATCGCCAGGCACCACATCCAGCTCGCAATACTGTGCGTCTGCCGAACCGCGCGGCAGAGTCCGTACCTGGCTGAACATCGTTACCGGATAATAAGAGGCCACGCGAATAAAGGCTAAATCGTTTGGTTTTTGCGCGCTATAAAGCGACACAGAAAAACAGTTGCGGTCAACAATGGCGGCGGCGGGAGGCGCGCTGAAACACTGCGTCAGGTCGTTCCACGGCCAGCCTGGCGCTTTATCGTGGCTGGCGAAAATCGACGTGTCGATAAGCACATTGCCGTCGATTTGCGTGACGCCGGACTTTTTCAACGTCGCGACCATATTGCGAATATCCTGACGTCTTAGCGTTGGATCGCCACCGAATCGCGCAATTACGTCACCTTTCAGGATGCCGTTATCGACGTTGCCTTTAGTCTCCAGCGTGGTCGTAAAACGGAAATCCGGGCCGAGTTGAATCAGCGCCGCCAGCGCGGTAATCACCTTTTGGGTACTGGCGGGAAGCGCCATCTGCTGACTATGATAATCAATAGCTGGCGCGGGCGCGCCAATCTTTTGCACCATCAGCGCGAGGTTGGCGCCGGCCGGAAGCTGTTTGATGTATTCGTCAATATTCGCGGCCTGAACGCTGAACGCTATACTGGTGGTCAATCCGATGATAAATCTGGAAAATCGCATAATCTCGCGCTAACACCCTGGAAACAAGCCGTCATACTACGGCGCAACGCCCTAAAAAGTAAACGATGACCCATAGGGAACTCCAGGGTAAAATGGTTATCAAAGAGGAAATTGTAGCTGACCTGGGACTGCGCGCCCGGGTTGGTGTTTTTTTGCTTCTGACCCTGGTATGGCATATGCCGGGGCTGGCTTAGCAGCCGGGGTAGAGTTCATTGCCCCCTACAGGAATGTTCAAGAGGTATAACAAATGCAAGCTATTCCGATGACCTTACGCGGAGCCGAAAAACTGCGCGAAGAGCTGGATTTTCTGAAATCTGTGCGCCGTCCTGAAATCATCGCCGCTATCGCCGAAGCGCGCGAACATGGCGATTTAAAAGAAAACGCGGAGTATCATGCTGCACGCGAACAGCAGGGTTTCTGCGAAGGGCGCATTAAAGATATCGAAGCAAAACTGTCGAATGCGCAGGTGATTGATGTCACTAAAATGCCGAACAATGGTCGCGTGATTTTCGGCGCTACCGTCACGGTGCTGAACCTGGACACCGACGAAGAGCAGACCTATCGTATTGTTGGCGATGATGAGGCGGATTTTAAGCAAAATCTCATTTCGGTAAACTCGCCAATCGCTCGCGGTCTGATCGGCAAAGAGCAGGATGACGTCGTGGTGATCAAAACGCCTGGCGGCGATGTGGAATACGAAGTGCTTAAAGTGGAATACCTTTAAGCAGTACTCAATACGCAAATTGTTGGTGTATTGTAAAGAAAGGAAAAAGGCCGCATAGCGGCCTTTTATCAACGGAGAGAGCGTGGCATTTTGCTCTCCTGCTCGTGGAAAACCCCTCGTTTTACACAGATTTTGTGTTCGACTTTAGGATATCCTTAACGCGGCAGCGAGATTTTACGCTCTTTAGTTGGGCGATACAGCACCAGCGTTTTACCGATGACCTGTACGTTACAGGCGCCGGTTTCGCGCACGATAGCGTCCACGATCAAGGTTTTTGTTTCGCGATCTTCCGAGGCGATTTTCACCTTGATAAGTTCATGGTGCTCTAACGCTTGTTCAATCTCGGCCAGTACCCCTTCGGTCAAACCATTATTGCCAAGCATAACAACAGGCTTGAGCGGATGTGCCAGACCTTTTAGGTGCTGTTTTTGTTTAGTACTCAGATTCATCGTATATTTTTGCTTACGTTGGGATTGAAAACGGGTCATTCTACCGCCATCTCCCTTATATCGCCAAATAGGCGTGTAGAAATTTACGCCATTGGCTACGATGAACTGCCCCGACGGGAAAGTTAAATGACAGGTAAAAAGCGTTCTGCCAGCTCAAGCCGCTGGCTTCAGGAACACTTTAGCGATAAATATGTTCAACAGGCGCAGAAAAAGGGGCTACGCTCCCGTGCCTGGTTTAAACTTGATGAAATACAGCAAAGTGACAAACTTTTTAAGCCGGGAATGACGGTAGTCGATCTCGGCGCTGCGCCAGGAGGCTGGTCACAGTATGTGGTCACGCAGATTGGCGGCAAAGGCCGCATCATCGCTTGTGATCTTTTACCTATGGATCCTATCGTTGGTGTGGACTTTCTTCAGGGCGATTTTCGTGATGAACTTGTCATGAAAGCGTTACTGGAACGCGTGGGTGACAGTAAAGTACAAGTTGTCATGTCGGATATGGCACCAAACATGAGCGGAACACCGGCGGTGGATATCCCCCGCGCCATGTATCTGGTGGAGCTGGCGTTAGAGATGTGCCGCGATGTGCTGGCGCCAGGCGGAAGTTTTGTAGTGAAGGTGTTCCAGGGCGAAGGTTTCGATGAGTATCTAAGGGAAATTCGCTCCCTGTTTACGAAGGTTAAAGTTCGTAAGCCGGACTCTTCGCGTGCGCGTTCGCGTGAAGTGTACATTGTAGCGACCGGGCGAAAGTGATAACCGGCAGATTTCAGACGTAAGGTTTGAAAGAAACTGGATATAGAGTATCCTGACGCTGTTTTTAACACAGTTGTAATAAGAGGTTAATCCCTTGAGTGACATGGCGAAAAACCTAATACTCTGGCTGGTCATTGCCGTTGTGCTGATGTCAGTATTCCAGAGCTTTGGGCCCAGCGAGTCTAATGGCCGTAAGGTGGATTACTCTACCTTCCTGCAAGAGGTCAATCAGGACCAGGTTCGCGAAGCGCGTATCAACGGACGTGAGATCAACGTTACCAAGAAAGATAGTAACCGTTACACGACTTACATTCCGATTAATGATCCGAAGCTGCTTGATAACCTGCTGACTAAAAACGTCAAGGTTGTTGGCGAACCACCTGAAGAGCCAAGCCTGCTGGCTTCTATCTTCATTTCCTGGTTCCCGATGCTGTTGCTGATCGGCGTCTGGATCTTCTTCATGCGTCAGATGCAGGGCGGCGGTGGCAAAGGCGCCATGTCGTTCGGTAAGAGCAAGGCGCGTATGCTGACGGAAGATCAGATCAAAACCACGTTTGCTGACGTCGCGGGTTGTGACGAAGCGAAAGAAGAAGTGGCGGAACTGGTTGAATACCTGCGTGAACCGAGCCGTTTCCAGAAGCTGGGCGGTAAAATTCCGAAAGGCGTCCTGATGGTCGGCCCGCCGGGTACCGGTAAAACCCTGCTGGCAAAAGCCATTGCGGGTGAAGCGAAGGTGCCATTCTTTACGATTTCCGGTTCTGACTTTGTGGAAATGTTCGTCGGTGTCGGCGCGTCTCGTGTGCGTGACATGTTCGAACAGGCCAAGAAAGCGGCGCCGTGCATTATCTTCATCGATGAAATTGACGCCGTAGGTCGCCAGCGTGGCGCTGGTCTGGGCGGTGGTCACGATGAACGTGAGCAGACGTTGAACCAGATGCTGGTTGAGATGGACGGCTTCGAAGGTAACGAAGGTATCATCGTCATCGCTGCAACTAACCGTCCGGACGTTCTGGACCCGGCGCTGCTGCGTCCAGGCCGTTTTGACCGTCAGGTGGTGGTAGGTCTGCCGGATGTTCGCGGTCGTGAGCAGATTTTGAAGGTGCATATGCGTCGCGTACCGTTAGCGACGGATATTGATGCGGCGATCATTGCGCGCGGTACGCCGGGCTTCTCCGGTGCGGACCTGGCGAACCTGGTCAACGAAGCGGCGCTGTTTGCCGCACGCGGCAACAAACGCGTAGTGTCGATGGTTGAGTTCGAGAAAGCGAAAGACAAAATCATGATGGGCGCCGAACGTCGCTCCATGGTGATGACGGAAGCGCAGAAAGAGTCGACCGCGTACCACGAAGCGGGCCACGCGATTATCGGTCGCCTGGTGCCGGAACACGATCCGGTGCACAAAGTGACGATTATCCCGCGCGGTCGTGCGCTGGGCGTGACCTTCTTCCTGCCTGAAGGCGACGCGATCAGCGCCAGCCGTCAGAAGCTGGAAAGCCAAATCAGCACGCTGTACGGCGGACGTCTGGCGGAAGAGATTATCTACGGCGTTGAGCATGTTTCTACCGGCGCGTCGAACGACATTAAAGTCGCGACTAACCTGGCGCGTAACATGGTCACCCAGTGGGGCTTCTCGGAGAAACTCGGTCCGTTGCTGTACGCGGAAGAAGAGGGCGAAGTGTTCCTCGGCCGTAGCGTCGCAAAAGCGAAACATATGTCTGATGAAACTGCGCGTATCATCGACCAGGAAGTGAAAGCGCTGATTGAACGTAACTACAATCGCGCTCGTCAGATCCTGACTGACAATATGGATATTCTGCACGCGATGAAAGATGCGCTGATGAAATATGAAACCATCGATGCGCCGCAGATTGATGACCTGATGGCGCGTCGTGAAGTGCGTCCGCCTGCGGGCTGGGAAGATCCAAACGGCACCAATAACTCTGACAGCAATGGTACGCCTCAGGCGCCGCGTCCGGTTGATGAACCACGTACGCCGAACCCGGGCAACACGATGTCAGAGCAGCTGGGCGACAAATAAGCATTTGTTGTACAACATTATGTTTAGCGCTCACCGAAACCCTGGGGCTTGCCCCGGGGTTTTTCTTTTTTAACTCACCATAAATAAAACAGGGATTTTGACCATGAAACTCTTCGCTCAGGGCGCCACGCTCGATCTCACTCATCCGCATGTTATGGGGATCCTGAACGTAACGCCGGATTCGTTCTCCGACGGCGGCGCGCATAACACGCTGATTGAGGCGGTGAAACATGCGAATTTAATGGTGAATGCCGGGGCGACAATTATTGATGTGGGGGGGGAATCAACGCGACCAGGCGCGGCGGAAGTGAGCGTGGAAGAAGAGCTGGATCGCGTTATTCCGGTACTGGAAGCAATCGCGCAACGTTTTGAAGTGTGGATTTCTGTGGATACCTCTAAACCCGAGGTGATCCGTGAAGCGGCAAGGGCGGGCGCGCATATTATCAATGATGTCCGTTCGCTCTCCGAGCCCGGCGCGTTGGAAGCGGCAGCGGAAACCGGCTTGCCGGTCAGTCTTATGCACATGCAGGGCAACCCCAAAACCATGCAGGAGGCGCCGAAATATGACGATGTCTTTGCCGAGGTGAATCGCTACTTTATTGAGCAAATAGCACGTTGTGAGAAGGCCGGCATCGCAAAAGAGAAATTGTTGCTCGACCCCGGATTCGGTTTCGGTAAAAATCTCTCTCACAATTATACCTTACTGGCGCGACTGGGTGAGTTTCATCATTTTAACCTGCCGCTGCTGGTGGGCATGTCACGTAAAACGATGGTTGGTCAGTTACTTAACGTGGGACCATCAGACCGTCTGAACGGCAGCCTTGCGTGCGCGGTAATTGCCGCGATGCAGGGCGCGCAGATCATTCGCGTCCATGACGTCAAAGAAACCGTAGAGGCGATGCGGGTGGTGGAAGCCACTCTGTCTGCAAAGGGAAACAAACGCTATGAGTAATCGTAAATATTTCGGTACCGATGGGATTCGCGGACGTGTAGGCAATGCCCCCATTACACCTGATTTCGTGCTTAAACTGGGTTGGGCTGCCGGAAAAGTGCTGGCGCGTCATGGCTCGCGTAAAATCATTATCGGTAAAGATACGCGTATTTCCGGCTATATGCTGGAGTCCGCGCTGGAGGCGGGCCTTGCCGCTGCGGGGCTGTCGGCCTCGTTTACCGGACCTATGCCAACGCCAGCCGTCGCCTATCTGACGCGGACTTTCCGCGCGGAGGCGGGTATCGTTATCTCGGCTTCGCATAACCCGTTCTATGATAACGGCATTAAATTCTTCTCTATCGACGGTACGAAACTGCCTGACGATGTGGAAGAAGCCATCGAAGCCGAAATGGAAAAAGAGATCACCTGCGTAGACTCCGCCGAGCTGGGGAAAGCGAGCCGCATCGTCGATGCCGCCGGACGCTATATTGAGTTCTGTAAAGGCACCTTCCCGAACGAACTGAGCCTCAATGGCCTGAAAGTGGTTGTGGATTGCGCCAACGGCGCTACCTACCATATCGCGCCGAATGTGCTGCGCGAGCTGGGAGCGACCGTTATCGCCATCGGCTGTGAGCCAAACGGCGTCAACATTAACGAAGAAGTGGGCGCGACCGACGTGCGCGCGTTGCAGGCGCGCGTGTTGGCGGAGAAGGCGGACCTCGGCATCGCGCTTGACGGCGACGGCGACCGGGTCATCATGGTTGACCATGAAGGCAATAAAGTCGATGGCGATCAGATCATGTATATCATCGCGCGCGAAGGGCTGCGCCAGGGGCAGCTGCGCGGCGGCGCGGTGGGGACGCTGATGAGCAATATGGGGCTGGAGCTGGCGCTCAAGCAGCTTGGCATTCCGTTTGCCCGGGCGAAAGTGGGCGACCGCTACGTGCTGGAAAAATTGCAGGAAAAAGGCTGGCGCATCGGCGCGGAAAACTCTGGTCACGTTATTCTGTTGGATAAAACGACCACTGGCGACGGTATTGTAGCGGGGCTACAAGTTCTGGCGGCGATGGTGCGTAATCATATGAGTCTGCACGATCTGTGCAGCGGTATGAAAATGTTCCCGCAGATTCTGGTTAACGTGCGTTACACCGCCGGTAGCGGCGATCCGCTGGAAAATGAAGCGGTGAAAGCGGTAACGGCGGACGTAGAAGCCACGCTCGGCAATCGTGGGCGGGTACTGCTACGTAAATCCGGTACCGAACCGTTGATTCGCGTGATGGTGGAGGGCGAGGATGAAGCGCAGGTTACGGCATTCGCCCATCGTATCGCGGATGCGGTAAAAGCCGTTTAAGCGTTTAAGTGACTAAAAAGGCGGCGGTTGCCGCCTTACGGCCCGCAAAAAACAACGCTTTTGCTGTTTTTTTCCGCAGTTGATACAATGCGCTTAAATTGCCCTTGCGAAGGTCATTCGCTTTGGTTAGTATTCACACCCGCTTCAGTGGGAAACAGTAAAAATCCCGCTTTATTGGTAGAAGCATTGGTACGCGGCAACTCCGCAAGGAACAGGTTGATTATGTACGAAGCTCTTTTAGTTGTTTTCCTTATTGTGGCAATTGGCCTTGTAGGTCTGATCATGCTGCAGCAAGGTAAAGGCGCTGATATGGGAGCCTCCTTCGGAGCAGGCGCTTCCGCTACGCTATTTGGTTCAAGTGGTTCTGGTAACTTCATGACCCGAATGACGGCGGTATTGGCGACGCTGTTCTTCATCATCAGTCTGGTGTTGGGTAATATCAATAGCAACAAAACCAATAAAGGAAGCGAGTGGGAAAATCTGAGCGCGCCGGCGAAGACCGAGCAGACTCAACCTGCTGCACCGGCCCAGCCGACCAGCGATATCCCGCGCTAATAGCAGTATCCGTGCCGAGGTGGTGGAATTGGTAGACACGCTACCTTGAGGTGGTAGTGCCCAATAGGGCTTACGGGTTCAAGTCCCGTCCTCGGTACCAATATTCCAGAAAAGAGACGCTGAAAAGCGTCTTTTTTTCGTCTGTTGAAACTGCTCTCAGAGAGGAGGTTGAAGCAAGTTTACACGCGTCCCTGGCATGGCCCCGTCAATACGTTGAGATAGCCCTCCATACATACTCATGTATGTCCTCTCTGGTGATCTCCCTGCGTCAGGTTAACTCCACCGATTACGAGATCATCTTCGTTCATTGAAGACGGTAGTTGTTCAGCTATAATCTGAAATGCTTGTATCTGTTATCCCCCTCCATATCTTTTTCTCAAGTAGTTTTATCTAATCTTCCTTTGCACTGAGCCGAATATCTAAGGAAGAGATTAATGAGTTTATTTTTCGATCGTGCTGGATTGATTGCCGAATTGCGCACATCCAATTTGAGCTCTGCTATTCAGGAGAAAGTCGTGCAACAGGCACGTGCTGCTATTGCATTTAAACGTTGTCTGCGGGATATGGAAACAGTAAAGGTGGGGGCATCGCGGTTGGGCGGTCTACCCGACTGGCCATTAGGACAAAACTGGCCTATACGAAAAAAATCGGTTAATGCCACATCTCGCGTGCTAAAGCTGAAAGCTGAAAAAACGCGAAATGCCATGTTTGTTCATGAAATGAAAATGAGTTATGAGCTGCTCAATGAAGGGCGTAAGCTGCTTGGGCAGCCAGCGGAAGATTTTGATGAGGAGAAGTATCGGTCAGTACAGCAACGGTTATTAACCGAAACTGACATCCGCATAGAGAATCAGTTGGTTGATTTTCCGCTTGCTTTCGTTGCCCAACTAAATTTGAGTGACCTGGCGTTACTCCCGGGGTTTGATCCACTGCTTCCCAGGCGGGGGTTATTGAGCTTCTTTGTCGATGTTACCTGGGAAGATCGGCAGCCCTTTGTTTTCTGGCACGATGTTGAGGTAGATACATTAAGCACGCTAGCTGTGCCAGATGACTTGCTGGCTTTTTACAATAAGATTGAATTTCGTGAACCATGGCAATTGTGTACACAGGTTGAGTGCCTGGAACCTCTTTCCGTTATCAGTGTTCCGTCAGTCTGCGAGGGATTAAGCGTTACGCAGCAGAAAGCGTATGAATCATGGTATGACGCGTTAAGTGATTACGAACAGGATAACCCGTATCGAGTTGATGCCTGCTATTCCGGCGATCTTCTGGGAGGGTGGACAATTCCTCTCCAACGTAGTGTGGAAGATGAACTGAATCAAAATGATACAAGATGGCGACAGCTTTTTAGCTGGGATGAAGAAATTCATTCTACAACAGCATTACTGGCTGTCGCTGGGCCGGATTTTGGCGGGGGCGTTGACTATATAATGATGACTGAAAAAGACATGGCTGCACAATGCTTTGACAGGGTGCGAAATGTTGTCCAGTTTGATTAACTGGCAAATCAGCCATTTGCATCAACCTGGGGTGATATTCACAAAAAAGGCCGCTTTCGCGGCCTGTTGCATCAACGACGCGGGCTTATTTGCCTTTGTTTTCCAGGTTCTCAACCTGCGGCAGACCGGTCGCGGAAGAGGCGGTTAACAGACCCGCTTTCGCGTAGCCGAACAGTTTCTCGCGGGTATCGGTAATGTCCAGATTACGCATGGTCAACTGGCCAATACGATCGTCCGGTGAGAATACGGACTCGCCTTTCTCCATGGTCAGACGCTCAGCCTTATAGGTCAGGTTGTCTGACACGGTGTTCAGGATGGAGTAGTCGTTGCCGCGACGCAGCTCCAACGTCACTTCACCGGTAATCTGGCTGGCGACCCAACGTTGCAGGCCGTCACGCAGCATCAGCGCCTGCGAGTCGAACCAGCGGCCCTGATACAGCAGTTTGCCCAACTGACGACCATGAGAGTGATATTGCTCAATGGTGTCTTCGTTGTGAATACCGGTCAACAGACGCTCGTAAGCGATGTGCAGCAGTGCCATTCCGGGGGCTTCATAAATACCGCGGCTTTTTGCTTCAATGATGCGGTTTTCAATTTGGTCGCTCATACCCAGGCCGTGACGGCCGCCGATGCGGTTCGCTTCCAGCATCATCTCAACATCATCGCTGAAGGTTTTACCGTTCAGGGCAACAGGGTGGCCCTGCTCGAAGCGGACGGTCACCTCTTCTGCCGGGATCTTCACGCTCTCGTCCCAGAACTTCACGCCCATAATCGGGTTGACGATCTTGACGCTGGAGTTAAGAAACTCCAGATCTTTCGCTTCATGCGTGGCGCCGAGCATGTTGGAGTCGGTGGAGTAGGCTTTTTCGACTGACATCTTATAGTCGAAACCGCAGGCAATCATAAATTCAGACATCTCATGGCGACCACCCAGCTCATCGATAAAGTCGGTATCCAGCCACGGTTTGTAAATCTGTAATTCAGCATTCGTCAGCAGGCCGTAACGATAGAAACGTTCAATATCGTTGCCTTTATAGGTACTGCCGTCGCCCCAGATATTCACGCCGTCTTCTTTCATCGCGGCGACCAGCATCGTGCCGGTCACGGCACGGCCCAGCGGCGTGGTATTGAAATAGGTCAGTCCGCCAGTCGTATTATGGAAAGCGCCGCACTGAATCGCTGCGATCCCTTCTGCAACCAACTGCTTGCGGCAATCAATCAGGCGAGCATTCTCTGCGCCATACTCCATTGCGCGACGAGGAATGGCGTCATAGTCATCCTCATCCGGTTGTCCCAGATTCGCAGTATAGGCATATGGGACAGCTCCTTTTTGTCGCATCCACAGCAGCGCGGCGCTGGTGTCCAGACCGCCGGAAAAAGCGATACCAATACGTTGACCTGCTGGAAGATGCTTAAGAATCGTCGTCATAGAATAGAACCCTGCTTGATTGACTGATAATGAGATCGGTTTCTGCTTTAGTGCATTTTTATGCAAAATAAATGAGTTTTCATTTAATCATCTTTTAGCAGAGACAGGAAGCGTTTAGTGAAGGTTTACTGAAATAACGTTGTGAAATGCATGTATAAGCCGGAGAGGTGGGATGAGTATAACGAAGAGTGGTATTCATTCATCTGCATATTGGGAATAGGGTTGACATAACTCATGCCTGGTCACTATACTGTGCGCAGATTTTACGTCCCGTCCTCGGTACCAAATCCCAGCAGTATTTGCAAATTTTGCCCAAAACGAGTAGAATTTGCCACGTTTCAGGCGCGGGGTGGAGCAGCCTGGTAGCTCGTCGGGCTCATAACCCGAAGGTCGTCGGTTCAAATCCGGCCCCCGCAACCACTTTCCCTTAGAGTTCTTTTTCAAATATACTGTGAAGATTATGTCCTTCGTAGCTGGATTTGAAAAAAATTCTTTCGGAAGGTACACCAGACCGCCGTTGCGGTTATAGGGTTCAGTTATCTAAAGCCCCGATTTATCGGGGTTTTTTGTTATCTGACTACAGAATAACTGGGCTTTAGGCCCTTTTTTTATGTCTTGGGGGTGGGCTTGTCCACATTAGAGCAAAAATTAACAGAGATGATTACAGCGCCAGTTGAAGCCTTAGGCTACGAGCTGGTCGGCATCGAATTTATTCGCGGTCGCACATCCACACTGCGCATCTATATTGATAGTGAAGATGGCATCAATGTTGATGATTGTGCTGATGTGAGCCACCAGGTAAGCGCGGTGCTGGACGTTGAAGATCCTATCTCCGTGGCTTACAACCTTGAAGTCTCGTCACCGGGTCTCGACCGTCCTATGTTCACTGCCGATCATTATGCGCGTTTCCAGGGTGAAGAAGTCGCGCTGGTTCTTCGCATGGCGGTACAGAACCGTCGCAAGTGGCAGGGCATTATCAAAGCGGTGGACGGTGAAATGATTACCGTCACAGTCGAAGGCAAAGATGAAGTGTTCGCGCTGAGTAATATCCAGAAGGCGAACCTGGTTCCCCACTTTTAACAGTCTGGATGAGGTGAAAAGCCCGCGATGAACAAAGAAATTTTGGCTGTTGTTGAAGCCGTCTCCAACGAAAAAGCGCTGCCACGCGAAAAAATTTTTGAAGCGCTGGAAAGTGCGCTGGCGACAGCAACAAAGAAAAAATATGAGCAGGAGATCGATGTTCGTGTAGAAATCGATCGTAAAAGCGGTGATTTTGATACTTTCCGCCGTTGGTTGATCGTTGAAGAAGTAACCATGCCGACGAAGGAAATTACGCTGGAAGCGGCGCGTTTTGAAGACGAAAGCCTGAATGTCGGCGACTATGTTGAAGATCAGATTGAATCTGTCACCTTTGACCGTATCACCACGCAGACTGCGAAACAGGTTATCGTTCAGAAAGTGCGTGAAGCTGAACGGGCGATGGTTGTCGATCAGTTCCGTGACCAGGAAGGCGAAATCGTCACTGGCGTGGTGAAGAAAGTGAACCGCGACAATATCTCTCTGGAAATTAAATCCGAAGGGATGGCCGGTAACGCTGAAGCGGTGATTCTGCGTGAAGATATGCTGCCGCGCGAAAACTTCCGCCCTGGCGACCGTATTCGCGGCGTGCTGTATGCTGTTCGCCCGGAAGCGCGTGGCGCGCAGCTGTTCGTCACCCGTTCCAAGCCGGAAATGCTGATCGAACTGTTCCGCATCGAAGTGCCGGAAATCGGCGAAGAAGTGATTGAAATTAAAGCGGCGGCTCGCGATCCGGGTTCTCGTGCGAAAATCGCAGTGAAAACCAACGATAAACGTATCGATCCGGTCGGCGCTTGCGTGGGGATGCGCGGCGCGCGCGTTCAGGCGGTCTCTACCGAACTGGGCGGTGAGCGTATTGATATCGTGCTGTGGGATGATAACCCGGCGCAGTTCGTCATTAATGCGATGGCGCCGGCAGACGTCGCGTCTATCGTGGTGGACGAAGATAAACATACCATGGATATCGCCGTTGAAGCCGGTAATCTGGCGCAGGCGATCGGACGTAATGGTCAGAACGTCCGCCTGGCTTCGCAATTGAGCGGCTGGGAACTCAACGTAATGACCGTTGATGACTTGCAGGCTAAACATCAGGCTGAAGCACATGCCGCTATCGAGATCTTTACTAAATATCTTGATATTGATGAAGAGTTCGCGACCGTTCTGGTAGAAGAAGGTTTCTCCACGCTCGAAGAACTGGCCTATGTGCCAATGAAAGAACTGCTGGAAATTGACGGCCTTGATGAGCCGACCGTTGAAGCACTGCGCGAGCGTGCTAAAAACGCACTGGCCACTCTGGCGCAGGACCAGGAAGCAAGCCTCGGTGATAACAAACCGGCTGACGATCTGCTGAATCTGGAAGGATTAGATCGCGATATGGCTTTCAAACTGGCGGCTCGTGGTGTTTGTACGCTGGAAGATCTCGCCGACCAGGGCATTGATGATCTGGCTGATATCGAAGGGTTGACCGACGAAAAAGCCGGTGAGCTGATTATGGCTGCCCGTAATATTTGCTGGTTCGGCGACGAAGCGTAATAAACTGTAGCAGGAAGGAACAGCATGACAGATGTAACCCTAAAAGCGCTGGCCGCAGAGAGACAGGTTTCCGTGGATCGCCTGGTACAGCAGTTTGCTGATGCAGGTATCCGGAAATCTGCTGACGACTCTGTGTCCGCACAAGAAAAACAGACTTTACTGGCGCACCTGAACCGCGAAGCGGTTTCTGGTCCCGATAAACTGACGCTGCAGCGTAAGACGCGCAGCACCCTGAACATTCCAGGTACCGGTGGAAAAAGTAAATCGGTACAAATCGAAGTCCGCAAGAAGCGCACCTTTGTGAAACGCGATCCGCAAGAGGCTGAACGCCTGGCCGCGGAAGAGCAGGCGCAGCGTGAAGCGGAAGAGCAAGCCCGTCGTGAGGCAGAAGAACAGGCCAAACGCGAGGCGCAACAAAAAGCTGAACGCGAGGCCGCAGAACAAGCTAAGCGTGAAGCCGCTGAAAAAGCGAAACGTGAAGCTGCGGAAAAAGACAAAGTGAGCAATCAACAGACTGACGATATGACCAAAACCGCCCAGGCCGAAAAAGCCCGCCGTGAGAATGAAGCTGCAGAGCTGAAGCGTAAAGCGGAAGAAGAAGCACGTCGCAAACTCGAAGAAGAAGCGCGTCGTGTAGCAGAAGAAGCTCGCCGCATGGCGGAAGAAAACAAATGGACCGCAACGCCTGAGCCAGTAGAAGACACCAGTGACTATCATGTCACCACTTCTCAGCACGCTCGCCAGGCCGAAGACGAAAACGATCGTGAAGTAGAAGGCGGTCGTGGTCGTGGCCGTAATGCAAAAGCGGCGCGTCCGGCGAAAAAAGGCAAACATGCCGAATCCAAAGCCGATCGCGAAGAAGCGCGTGCTGCGGTTCGCGGCGGTAAAGGCGGCAAGCGTAAAGGATCTTCTTTACAGCAAGGCTTCCAGAAGCCCGCTCAGGCCGTTAACCGCGACGTGGTGATCGGTGAAACCATCACCGTTGGCGAACTGGCGAACAAGATGGCGGTGAAAGGTTCTCAGGTCATCAAAGCGATGATGAAGCTGGGCGCCATGGCCACCATCAACCAGGTCATCGACCAGGAAACCGCACAGCTGGTTGCCGAAGAGATGGGCCACAAAGTTATCCTGCGTCGTGAAAACGAACTGGAAGAAGCGGTAATGAGCGACCGTGATACCGGCGCTGCGGCTGAACCGCGCGCACCGGTTGTGACCATCATGGGTCACGTTGACCACGGTAAAACCTCTCTGCTGGACTACATTCGTTCCACGAAAGTGGCCTCTGGCGAAGCGGGCGGCATTACCCAGCACATCGGTGCTTACCACGTTGAAACTGACAACGGGATGATCACCTTCCTGGACACCCCGGGTCACGCCGCGTTTACTTCTATGCGTGCTCGCGGCGCCCAGGCAACGGATATCGTGGTTCTGGTGGTAGCGGCAGACGACGGCGTGATGCCGCAGACTATCGAAGCTATCCAGCACGCGAAAGCGGCAGGTGTGCCGGTCGTGGTTGCGGTGAACAAAATCGATAAGCCGGAAGCCGATCCGGATCGCGTTAAGAACGAACTGTCCCAGTACGGCATTCTGCCGGAAGAGTGGGGCGGTGAAAGCCAGTTCGTTCACGTGTCTGCGAAAGCGGGTACCGGTATTGACGAACTGCTTGATGCTATCCTGCTGCAGGCCGAAGTTCTGGAACTGAAAGCGGTACGCAAAGGTATGGCGAGCGGCGCGGTGATCGAATCCTTCCTGGATAAAGGTCGTGGTCCGGTGGCTACCGTTCTGGTACGCGAAGGTACGCTGCATAAGGGCGATATCGTGCTGTGTGGCTTCGAATACGGCCGCGTGCGTGCGATGCGTAACGAACTGGGTCAGGAAGTGCTGGAAGCGGGTCCGTCCATTCCGGTGGAAATCCTCGGCCTGTCCGGCGTTCCGGCTGCCGGTGACGAAGTGACCGTGGTTCGTGACGAGAAGAAAGCGCGTGAAGTTGCTCTGTATCGTCAGGGTAAATTCCGTGAAGTTAAACTGGCTCGTCAGCAGAAATCTAAACTCGAGAACATGTTCGCCAATATGACCGAAGGCGAAGTTCACGAAGTGAACATCGTGCTGAAGGCCGACGTACAGGGTTCTGTGGAAGCGATCTCCGACTCCTTGCTGAAACTGTCTACCGACGAAGTGAAAGTGAAGATCATCGGTTCTGGCGTAGGTGGTATCACCGAAACCGACGCGACCCTGGCTGCGGCGTCCAACGCCATTCTGGTGGGCTTCAACGTTCGTGCCGATGCCTCTGCGCGTAAAGTGATCGAATCTGAAAGCCTGGATCTGCGTTACTACTCCGTCATCTATAACCTGATCGACGAAGTGAAAGCGGCGATGAGCGGTATGCTGTCTCCGGAACTGAAACAGCAGATTATCGGTCTGGCTGAAGTGCGCGATGTGTTCAAATCGCCGAAATTCGGCGCGATCGCGGGCTGTATGGTTACCGAAGGTACGATTAAACGCCATAACCCAATCCGCGTTCTGCGTGACAACGTGGTTATCTATGAAGGCGAGCTGGAATCCCTGCGCCGCTTCAAAGATGACGTTAACGAAGTCCGTAACGGCATGGAATGTGGTATCGGCGTGAAGAACTACAACGACGTTCGCGTTGGCGATATGATTGAAGTGTTCGAAATCATCGAGATCCAACGTACCATCGCTTAATCTTCGTCGTCTTTTGGGCCGCAACGGCGTTGGCTGCGCTCGCTCACCCCGGTCACATAGTTATCTATGCTCCCGGGGATTTACGAGCTTGCCGCCTTGTTGCAATCCAAAATCCTTAGAAGATGATTAGGCGTAGGCCGGGTAAGCGAAGCGCCACCCGGCAAGAAATTTAAAAAGGGGCTTATGGCCCCTTTTTTGTCTTTATTCTGGAGAATTTATTATGGCGAAAGAATTTGGTCGCCCTCAGCGCGTAGCGCAAGAGATGCAGAAAGAGATCGCGCTCATCCTGCAACGCGAAATCAAAGATCCACGTGTAGGTATGATGACCACCGTATCGGGTGTTGAAATGTCCCGCGATCTGGCATACGCCAAAGTATTCGTGACGTTCCTCAATGATCAGGACGAAGCGGCTGTGAAAAACGGCATTAAGGCCCTGCAGGAAGCGTCTGGTTTCATCCGCAGCTTGCTGGGTAAAGCGATGCGTCTGCGCATCGTACCGGAACTGACCTTCTTCTACGACAACTCGCTGGTGGAAGGGATGCGTATGTCCAACCTGGTGACTAACGTGGTGAAACATGACGAAGAACGTCGTGTGAACCCGGACGACAGCAAGGAGGACTGATGAGTCGTCCTCGTCGTCGTGGCCGCGACATTCACGGCGTTCTGCTGCTGGATAAGCCGCAGGGTATGTCCAGCAATGACGTGCTGCAGAAAGTTAAGCGCATCTACAATGCCAACCGCGCCGGGCATACCGGCGCGCTGGACCCGCTGGCGACCGGCATGTTGCCGATTTGCCTCGGCGAAGCGACAAAATTTTCGCAGTACCTGCTGGATTCTGACAAACGCTATCGTGTTATTGCCCGTCTGGGGCAGCGCACGGATACCTCTGACGCCGATGGTCAAATCGTGCAGGAGCGTCCGGTGACTTTCAGCGCTGAGCAGCTTGCGAGCGCGCTGGAGACCTTTCGTGGGGATATCGAACAGATTCCCTCAATGTATTCGGCGCTGAAGTATCAGGGCAAGAAGCTGTACGAATATGCCCGCCAGGGTATCGAAGTGCCGCGCGAAGCCCGCCCGATTACCGTCTATGAGTTGCTGTTTATTCGCCATGAAGGTAACGAGCTGGAGCTGGAAGTTCATTGCTCCAAAGGCACCTATATTCGTACCATTATTGATGATTTAGGTGAGAAACTGGGCTGTGGCGCGCACGTAACCTACCTGCGTCGTCTGACGGTCAGCAAGTATCCGGTGGATCGTATGGTGACGCTGGAGCACTTGCGCGAGCTGGTAGCACAGGCGGAACAGCAGGGCGTTCCGGCGGCGCAGTTGCTCGATCCATTATTGATGCCAATGGACAGTCCAGCTTCGGACTATCCTGTTGTTAATCTGCCGTTAACATCTTCGGTATACTTCAAAAATGGCAACCCGGTTCGTACCACGGGCGCGCCGTTGAAGGGACTGGTTCGTGTGACGGAAGGTGAAGACGATAAATTTATCGGTATGGGCGAAATTGACGACGAAGGCCGTGTCGCGCCTCGTCGGCTGGTAGTAGAGTACCCAGCGTAATGTCGCTTCGTCTTGCGATAAGAGAGCGCTGCGAGTAGAATACCGCCGCTTAACGTCGCGTAAATTATTTAACAGTTTACGCGGCGTACACTGGGATCGCTGAATTAGAGATCGGCGTCCTCTCATTCTTAAATACTTTGGAGTTTTAAAATGTCTCTAAGTACTGAAGCTACAGCTAAAATCGTTTCTGAGTTCGGTCGTGACGCAAACGACACCGGTTCTACCGATGTTCAGGTTGCTCTGTTGACTGCACAGATTAACCACCTGCAGGGTCACTTTGCAGAGCATAAAAAAGATCACCACAGCCGTCGTGGTCTGCTGCGTATGGTTTCTCAGCGTCGTAAACTGCTCGACTACCTGAAACGTAAAGATGTTGCACGCTACACCGCGCTGATTGAGCGTCTGGGTCTGCGTCGCTAATTCTTTCGAGTTTCAGAAAGAGGGGGCCTTCATGGCCCCTTTTTTCCAGCAGATGGCAGCAATTCGCTGGAAACTAATGTATTGTTGCTATGAATGATCTTCCGTTGCAGAGGTTCGCGCGGCTAATGAGAGGCTTTACCCATATCAGGGTTAGGGTTGTCATTAGTCGCGAGGATGCGCAGAAGGTCGGGTATTAACGACGGCGCGTATTATGCCGTCAAAAATTGGAAAGGATATTATTTTGCTTAATCCGATCGTTCGTAAATTCCAGTACGGTCAGCATACCGTTACGCTGGAAACTGGCATGATGGCGCGTCAGGCCACTGCCGCTGTTATGGTAAGCATGGATGACACCGCCGTATTCGTTACCGTTGTCGGCCAGAAAAAAGCCAAGCCAGGCCAGGACTTCTTCCCACTGACCGTTAACTATCAGGAGCGTACCTACGCTGCTGGTCGTATCCCGGGCAGCTTCTTCCGTCGTGAAGGCCGTCCAAGCGAAGGCGAAACCCTGATCGCGCGTCTGATTGACCGCCCGGTTCGTCCGCTGTTCCCGGAAGGCTTCGTTAACGAAGTGCAGGTTATTGCGACCGTCGTTTCCGTTAACCCGCAGGTTAACCCAGACATCGTTGCCATGATCGGCGCATCCGCTGCGCTGTCCCTGTCCGGCATTCCGTTCAACGGTCCAATCGGCGCGGCGCGCGTAGGTTACATCAATGACCAGTACGTGCTGAACCCGACCCAGGACGAGCTGAAAGAAAGCAAGCTGGACCTGGTGGTTGCCGGTACCGAAGCGGCTGTGCTGATGGTGGAATCCGAAGCTGAACTGCTGAGCGAAGACACTATGCTGGGCGCGGTGGTATTCGGTCACGAGCAGCAGCAGGTTGTTATCCAGGCGATCAACGATCTGGTGAAAGAAGCCGGTAAACCGCGTTGGGACTGGCAGCCGGAAGCCGTCAACGACGCGTTGAACGCGCGTGTTGCTGCGCTGGCTGAATCTCGTCTGAGCGACGCGTACCGCATCACCGATAAACAAGAGCGCTATGCTCAGGTTGACGTAATCAAATCCGAAACCATCGAGCAGCTTATTGCAGAAGATGAAACTCTGGATGCTAACGAGCTGGGCGAAATCCTGCACGCTATCGAGAAAAACGTGGTGCGTAGCCGCGTACTGGCAGGCGAGCCGCGTATTGATGGCCGTGAAAAAGACATGATCCGTGGTCTGGACGTGCGCACTGGCGTACTGCCGCGTACTCACGGTTCCGCTCTGTTTACCCGTGGTGAAACGCAGGCGCTGGTTACCGCAACTCTGGGTACTGCCCGTGACGCGCAGGTGCTTGATGAACTGATGGGCGAGCGTACTGACAGCTTCCTGTTCCACTACAACTTCCCTCCGTACTCCGTAGGCGAAACCGGCATGGTCGGTTCTCCGAAGCGTCGTGAAATTGGTCACGGTCGTCTGGCGAAGCGCGGCGTGCTGGCAGTGATGCCGGACATGGATAAATTCCCGTACACCGTTCGCGTGGTGTCTGAAATCACCGAATCCAACGGTTCTTCTTCTATGGCTTCCGTGTGCGGCGCTTCTCTGGCGCTGATGGACGCTGGCGTGCCAATTAAAGCCGCCGTAGCAGGTATCGCTATGGGTCTGGTGAAAGAAGGCGACAACTACGTTGTACTGTCTGACATTCTGGGCGACGAAGATCACCTGGGCGATATGGACTTCAAAGTGGCGGGTTCCCGCGACGGTATCTCTGCGCTGCAGATGGATATCAAAATTGAAGGTATCACCAAAGAGATCATGCAGGTTGCGTTGAACCAGGCTAAAGGTGCGCGTCTGCACATCCTGGGCGTGATGGAACAGGCGATCAACGCGCCGCGCGGCGATATCTCTGAATTTGCGCCGCGTATCCATACCATCAAGATCAGCACGGACAAGATCAAAGACGTGATCGGTAAAGGCGGTTCTGTGATCCGCGCGCTGACTGAAGAGACCGGCACCACCATCGAAATCGAAGATGACGGTACTGTGAAGATCGCGGCGACCGACGGTGAAAAAGCGAAATACGCTATCCGTCGTATCGAAGAGATTACCGCGGAGATCGAAGTCGGCCGTATCTACAATGGTAAAGTGACCCGTATCGTTGACTTTGGCGCGTTTGTTGCCATCGGCGGCGGGAAAGAAGGTCTGGTTCACATCTCTCAAATCGCGGATAAACGTGTAGAGAAAGTGACCGACTATCTGCAGATGGGTCAGGAAGTCCCGGTTAAGGTTCTGGAAGTTGACCGCCAGGGCCGTGTACGTCTGAGCATTAAAGAAGCAACCGAGCAGTCTCAACCTGCGGCTGCGCCGGAAGCTCCGGCGAGCGAACAGGCCGAGTAAGGTAGCCTTTTGCCCTCCGCAGTGCGGAGGGCTTTAGACCTGGCTGGACGCCTTGTTGAGCCACCGGGGAACAGGACGTTCATTCAATCGTTGTCTTCGGGAGTGGGAAATGAAGCCTTTTTTGCGCTGGTGTTTCGTTGCGACAGCACTTACGCTTGCAGGATGCAGTAATTCCGCCTGGCGTAAAAGTGAAGTCCTCGCAGTACCATTGCAACCGACTTTACAGCAGGAAGTGATTCTGGCGCGTATGGAACAGATTCTTGCCAGTCGGGCTTTAACCGATGACGAACGCGCACAGCTTTTATATGAGCGCGGAGTGTTGTATGATAGTCTTGGTTTGAGGGCATTAGCGCGAAATGATTTTTCACAAGCGCTGGCAATCAGACCGGATATGCCTGAAGTATTCAATTACTTAGGCATTTATTTAACGCAGGCAGGCAATTTTGATGCTGCCTATGAAGCGTTTGATTCTGTACTAGAGCTTGATCCAACTTACAACTACGCGCACTTAAACCGCGGTATCGCATTGTATTACGGCGGCCGTGATAAGTTAGCGCAAGATGATCTGCTGGCGTTTTATCAAGACGATCCCAATGATCCTTACCGCAGCCTGTGGCTGTATCTTGTTGAGCAGAAGCTTAATGAGAAGCAGGCGAAAGAAGCGTTAAAAGCACGCTTTGAAAAATCGGATAAAGAGCAATGGGGATGGAACATTGTCGAGTTCTACCTGGGCGACATTAGCGAAGCAACGCTGATGGAAAGGCTCAAGGCGGACGCAACGGATAACACCTCGCTCGCTGAGCATCTCAGTGAAACCAACTTCTATTTAGGTAAGTATTACCTAAGTCTGGGGGATTTGGACAGCGCCACGGCTCTGTTCAAACTGGCGGTGGCCAACAACGTTCATAACTTTGTTGAGCACCGATACGCATTGTTGGAATTATCGCTCCTGGGCCAGGACCAAGATGACCTGGCAGAATCGGACCAGCAATAGCTGACGAACATATCAGCCCGTAATCTTTTTGATTGCCATCACCTTCGCGGGTGAGGGCGTTGTTGTTCGTTAATACACCTACTTTGAGCCGGTTCACACTTTTCAATGAAAATTGCAGATCAATTTCATGATGAGTTATGTAGACTGGCCGCCATTAATTTTGAGGCACACGTACTACATGGCTGAATTCGAAACCACTTTTGCAGATCTGGGGCTGAAGGCTCCTATCCTTGAAGCCCTTACCGATCTGGGTTACGAAAAACCATCTCCAATCCAGGCAGAGTGCATTCCGCATCTGCTGGGCGGTCGCGACGTGCTGGGCATGGCCCAGACCGGTAGCGGCAAAACCGCAGCGTTCTCTTTACCGCTGCTCAACAATCTTGATCCTGAGCTGAAGGCACCTCAGATTCTGGTGCTGGCGCCGACCCGCGAACTGGCGGTACAGGTTGCCGAAGCCATGACGGATTTCTCTAAACACATGCGCGGCGTAAACGTGGTTGCCCTGTACGGCGGTCAGCGTTATGACGTGCAGTTACGCGCCCTGCGTCAGGGGCCGCAGATCGTTGTCGGTACGCCGGGACGTCTGCTTGATCACTTAAAACGCGGCACCCTCGACCTCTCTAAACTGAGTGGTCTGGTGCTGGATGAAGCCGACGAAATGCTGCGTATGGGCTTCATCGAAGACGTTGAAACTATTATGGCGCAGATCCCGGAAGGTCATCAGACCGCTCTGTTCTCCGCCACCATGCCGGAAGCGATTCGTCGCATTACCCGCCGCTTTATGAAAGAGCCGCAGGAAGTGCGCATTCAGTCCAGCGTGACTACCCGTCCTGACATCAGCCAGAGCTACTGGACTGTCTGGGGTATGCGTAAAAACGAAGCGCTGGTGCGTTTCCTGGAAGCGGAAGACTTTGATGCGGCGATTATCTTCGTACGTACCAAAAACGCGACCCTGGAAGTAGCAGAAGCTCTGGAACGTAGCGGCTACAACAGCGCCGCGTTGAATGGCGATATGAACCAGGCGCTGCGTGAGCAGACTCTGGAGCGCCTGAAAGATGGTCGTCTGGACATCCTGATCGCTACCGACGTTGCGGCACGTGGTCTGGACGTTGAACGTATCAGCCTGGTGGTGAACTACGATATCCCGATGGATTCCGAGTCCTACGTTCACCGTATCGGTCGTACCGGCCGTGCGGGTCGCGCCGGTCGCGCGCTGCTGTTCGTTGAGAACCGCGAGCGTCGTCTGCTGCGCAACATCGAACGCACCATGAAGCTGACCATTCCGGAAGTGGAACTGCCGAACGCAGAACTGCTGGGTAAACGCCGTCTGGAAAAATTCGCCGCGAAAGTTCAGCAGCAACTGGAAAGCAGCGATCTGGATCAGTACCGTGCGCTGCTGGCGAAAATCCAGCCGTCTGCTGAAGGTGAAGAGCTGGATCTCGAAACGCTGGCTGCCGCACTGCTGAAAATGGCGCAGGGCGAGCGTCCGCTGATTCTGCCGCCGGATGCGCCGATGCGTCCTAAGCGTGAATTCCGTGACCGTGATGACCGTGGTCCGCGCGATCGTAATGACCGTGGCCCGCGTGGCGACCGGGAAGAACGTCCGCGTCGTGAACGTCGTGACGTTGGCGATATGCAGTTATACCGCATTGAAGTGGGCCGTGATGACGGCGTTGAAGTTCGTCATATCGTGGGCGCTATCGCTAACGAAGGCGACATCAGCAGCCGTTACATTGGTAACATTAAGCTGTTCGCGTCTCACTCCACCATCGAGCTGCCGAAAGGTATGCCGGGCGAAGTGCTCCAGCACTTCACGCGTACCCGCATTCTGAACAAGCCGATGAATATGCAGCTGTTGGGTGATGCGGTTCCGCACGCGGGCGGCGAACGTCGCGGCGGTGGTCGTAGCTTCAGTGGCGAACGTCGTGAAGGCGGTCGTAATTTCAGCGGCGAACGTCGTGAAGGTGGTCGTGGTGATGGTCGTCGCTTCAGCGGCGAGCGTCGTGAAAGCCGTGGTCCGCGTCGTGATGACTCTACCGGTCGCCGTCGTTTCGGCGGTGATGCGTAACTCACGCTGACCTGCGCATTCACAGCGTAAAGTAAAATATACAGCCCCGATCGTCACAATCGGGGCTTTTTTTATTTCTTTTGTACTCGCGTACTGGTACAGTGCAACGTATTGAGAGATAGTCACATTATAAATGACTGGAGAGAGAGCTGAATGGCAACACTTACCACCACCCAAACGTCACCTTCGCTGCTTGGCGGCGTGGTGATTATCGGCGGCACCATCATTGGCGCGGGGATGTTCTCCCTGCCGGTGGTCATGTCCGGGGCGTGGTTCTTCTGGTCGATGGCGGCGCTGGTCTTTACCTGGTTTTGTATGCTGCACTCCGGGCTGATGATTCTCGAAGCCAACCTTAACTACCGCATAGGTTCGAGTTTCGACACCATCACCAAAGATCTGTTGGGGAAAGGCTGGAACATTGTCAACGGCATTTCTATTGCCTTTGTGCTCTACATCCTGACTTACGCCTATATCTCGGCGAGCGGCTCAATTCTGCATCATACCTTTGCTGAGATGTCGCTGAACGTTCCGGCGCGAGCGGCAGGTTTTGCCTTTGCGCTGCTGGTGGCGTTTGTTGTGTGGCTGAGTACGAAGGCGGTCAGCCGGATGACGGCGATTGTGCTGGGCGCGAAAGTGATTACTTTCTTCCTGACCTTCGGCAGCCTGTTAGGGCACGTTCAGCCTGCCACGTTGTTTAACGTGGCTGAAAGCCACGCGTCATATACGCCGTACCTGCTGATGACGCTGCCATTTTGTCTGGCCTCTTTTGGTTATCACGGTAACGTACCGAGCCTGATGAAATATTACGGCAAAGATCCGCGCACCATCGTGAAATGCCTGATTTATGGGACGTTACTGGCGCTGGCGCTCTATTCCGTCTGGCTGCTGGGGACGATGGGCAACATCCCGCGTCCGGAATTTATCGGCATTGCGCAGAAAGGCGGCAATATTGATGTGCTGGTACAGGCGTTGAGCGGCGTGCTGAACAGCCGCAGCCTGGATCTGCTGCTGGTGGTGTTCTCTAACTTTGCGGTCGCCAGTTCCTTCCTCGGCGTGACGCTGGGGCTGTTTGACTATCTGGCGGATCTGTTTGGTTTTGACGACTCGGCAATGGGGCGTTTTAAAACGGCGCTGCTGACCTTCGTACCGCCGATTGTCGGTGGCCTGCTGTACCCGAACGGTTTTCTGTATGCCATTGGTTATGCAGGGCTGGCCGCGACGATCTGGGCGGCCATTGTGCCTGCGCTGTTGGCGCGTAAATCTCGCGAACGTTTCGGCAGCCCGAAATTCCGCGTCTGGGGCGGCACGCCGATGATTGTACTGATTCTGCTATTTGGCGTTGGGAACGCACTGGTGCATATTTTATCGAGCTTTAATTTGCTGCCGGTGTACCAGTAACGTTATTGTGCCGGATGAGCTGTTTTCATCCGGCAATATTTCACAAGTCCGCGAAATGGTATCAAATAAATCCCTGTTTATTATAAAGTTCTTCGGCGAGTGCTTCCCCGTGTTCATCGAAAAAAGCATCGGCGATAGTTAAATTTTCTGCCTTAGGATTTGCCGTTATTCTGCTACCATTGGCGTCAAATTCGAGTGCGATGGCGATCTCCGAACCCCACCAGTAATAATAAATTAGCGCAAAATTATTTTTCCCTGGCGTAATAAATTTCTCGATTCCCCGCACACAGGCCATGAGTGGCATGAAGGTTTCATAGCTCTCTGAGAGAAATATGTGATCCATCGTGACTATCTGTGTTTCTTTATTAAAGTTGATATGTTCAGCATAAATATTCTTTTCACTTTCACCAGAATTACATGCGGCAAGATTGTTAAGCATTTTTGCAGGCTCGCCGTACAACCTTTGCTCCTCAGTAAACCATGGCAACCAGTCGTCATAGTCTTTAATATTTGTTGCCGGTGAATGGAAAAATTTCTTGAGGTTACTCTCGGTAATATGTGCATGAAGAAAAAAGGAAGCAGGTTCACTCATGATGATTTTCTCTGGTAATAAGTCGATTTATTCATATCCCTGTTCGGTTATGATAAAACGATTACTATTTTATAAAAGTACAGAACTGGACCTTTCCTCTATTTCCTGTCATAGGAAAATATATACTTGAACTGGTTCAGAATAAGCGGAATACGAAAATGGGGCGTAAAGGACTACTCGCTATTGTATTATTGAGCCTGTTTATCGCTTTTATTTTAAAATTTTTCTGGCTCACTCCGTACGATGAACACATTTACCTGCCAGTGGAAAAACCTGTCGTATCGTCTTTAAAAATCATTCACCCCGGCGACCAGTTATTTATCCGCATTCTGAAAGCGGAAGATAAGCTAGAACTGTGGGCAAGCGCCAATAACAAGCCTTACGAACTCTACAAAACCTGGACTATATGCGCATGGTCTGGTGGCTTAGGGCCAAAACACAAACAGGGAGATGGTAAAAGCCCGGAAGGCTTTTATGCCACCAACAAAGGGTTGCTTAACCCAAACAGCCGCTATCATCTGGCATTTAATATTGGCTACCCGAATGCTTACGATCGGGCAAATGGCTACACCGGTGATTTCATTATGGTTCATGGGAACTGCGTTTCGGCGGGTTGCTATGCCATGACCGATGCCGGTATTGAAGAGATTTATCAACTGGTGGCGCAGGCGCTAAACAGCGGGCAGAAGAGCGTGCCTGTCCATATCTTCCCATTTACGATGAATGACAAAAATATGCGCCAGGCGCAAGCATGGCCGGAATATAATTTCTGGCGTATGTTGAAGCCCGGCTATGATTACTTCGAAAAAAATCGCCGATTGCCAACCATCACCGTTGAAAATCGGCGTTATAAAATCAGCCCAACAACTCTTCCTTAACATCTATCGCTAAATTAAACGAATGCAGGCGTGCCTGGTGGTCGAAAATCTGCCCATTTACCATAATTTCATCCGCCTGGGTCTCCCGCAGGATGGATTCCAGCCCGTGGCGGACTTTCGCCTTATCACCGACCAGCGACATACTCAGCGCCTGTTGCACGCCATACTGCTCGGATGGCGACCAAAAGGTCTCCATATTCTCAATCGGCGGCGGCAGTTGGCCGGTTTCCCCACGACGTAGCTTCACAAAAGCCTGCTGCATGGAGGTAAACAGGAATTCGGCGTCGCGGTTGCTGTCGGCGGCGATAATATTGATACACACCATCGCGTACGGTTTTTCCAGCCGCGCTGAAGGTTTGAACTGGGTACGGTACAGATGCAGCGCCTGGAACAACATATCCGGCGCGAAATGCGAAGCAAAGGCGAACGGCAGGCCAAGCTGGGCCGCCAGTTGTGCGCTATACAGGCTGGAGCCCAACAGCCAGACCGGGATCTTCTCGCCGTAGCCGGGCACCGGGCGCACATGCGGATTAGGGTCGCGAGCGTCGAACCAGTCCACCAGCTCTGCGACATCGCGTGGAAAGTTATCGATATCGCCGCTCATATGGCGACGCAGCGCGCGCATCGTCGGCTGATCGCTACCCGGCGCGCGTCCCAATCCTAAGTCGATACGTCCCGGGTAGAGCGTATTCAGCGTGCCGAACTGCTCGGCAATCACCAGCGGTGAATGGTTAGGCAGCATCACGCCGCCGGAGCCAAGATGTAATGTTGTGGTATTGGCCGCCAGATAACCAATCAATACCGAGGTCGCCGCGCTGGCGATACCGGTCATGTTGTGATGTTCCGCCAGCCAGTAGCGGTGATAACCGCGCTTTTCGGCCAGCCGTGCGAGATCAAGCGAGTGCGTGAAGGCTTCTTTTGCCGAAGATCCTTCAGGGATCGGCGCCAGATCCAGCACCGAGAACGGAATAGTTTTGTCAGTCATAACGGCTCACTTTGTTACCGATTAATCTTTTAATACTGCATTAAAGATTAGCGAATGTTGTTAACAAAGTGAGCTTTATGAGACTGACGGCAAAACAATGCCCGATAGCGCTGCGCTTATCGGGCCTACGGGAGCGCTATTTGTAGGCCGGATAAGGTATTGATGCCGCCATCCGGCTAGGCCTGTAGCTCCAGCCCGGCCAGCCGCTTCCAGTAGCCGTTACAGTCGCTATGCGCGGCAAGCGGTAATGGTGCGCCGCCGTTTTCGTTAGCGCGAAAGGCATCAAGCATGGCAAATGTCTCCGTCCCCAACGGCGACAGGCGCACGATATCGACCAATCCCTGCATTGACGTCAGTTCGTTGCCAAGGTTATAGACATAGCCGCTCATGGTCTGAATACCGTTAAGCACAAACACCTGCTGATTCTCTTGCGAGAGCACGTCACGACCGTTTGGATACTTGATACAGCAGGTTTCGCACTCATCTTTCGGACGGTCTTCCGAACGGGCGGTAAAGCAGCGAGCGGAGTAGGCCAGCGGCAGATGGCCGTAGCTCAACACTTCCACTTCAAACTGATTGCGGATGCCCAGTTCATCGCACTGATTAAGCAAATTCACCAGCCAGTCGCGAGACAGCTCCACTGGCATACACCAGCGTACCATGCCTTCTTTCAGCAACCGGCGCAGCGTGACCGCGTTGTAGCAGTTCAGCGCATGGCCGGCGACAAACGGCAGTTTGCGCTCGGCGCACAGATTCACCACGCCAAGATCGCTGGCTTCCAGCAGAAAATCGCCGTTGTCCACATAGCGTTTCAGCTCGCTTAATTCAGATGACGCCTGTACCAGCGCCAGGGTGGAGAGCGCCACCTGCTTACCGCTGGCAGCGAGGGATTTCGCCATTTCCAGCCAGTCGCCGACTTTAGTCGCGCGACGCTTGCTGCACACCGCTTCGCCCAGATAAATGACGTCAGCGCTGCTTTTTGCGGCCTGCTGATAAAAATCTTCCAGCGTCTCTTTCGGCCAGTAATAAAGCACCGGTCCTAAGGAATATTTCATAGCTCCTCTCACTGCCATTTACGGTGATATGCGCCAAGCGTGGTTTGAGTGCCTTCGGACATCGCGCCGAGCGTCTCCATCCAGTCGCGCTGTGGAACGAAGTTTTGCGGGGCGGCTTTGCAGCGATCGATCGCCTGGCGCCACACTTTCGCCACCTGGCTAACGTAGGCCGGGCTGCGCTGGCGGCCTTCGATCTTCACCGAAGCGATGTTCGCCACCATGAGCTCCGGCAGCAGTTCCAGCGTGTTCAGGCTGGTTGGCTCCTCCAGCGCGTGATAGCGCTCGCCGTCCACTAAATAGCGGCCTTTGCACAGCGTTGGGTAGCCCGCGTTTTCGCCATCCTGGTAACGGTCAATCAGGACATCATTCAGGCGCGATTCCAGCCCCTGCGGCGTTTGCTGCCAACGGACAAAGCGGGCGGGAGAGCAGGCGCCGACGGTATTGGGCGACTCCCCCGTCAGGTAGGAAGAAAGATAGCAGCGACCTTCCGCCATAATGCACAAGCTGCCAAACGCGAATACCTCCAGCGGCACCGGCGTGACGCGGGCGAGTTGTTTTACCTGGTGAATCGACAGTACACGCGGCAGTACTACACGGTGGACATCAAAGTTGCGGTGATAAAAGCGAATCGCCTCTTCGTTGGTTGCCGAGGCCTGAACGGAAACATGGCGCTCAATATGTGGGTAACGCTCTGCGGCATATTCCAGCATAGCGAGGTCGGCAAGAATCAGCGCGTCGGCGCCAAGCTGCGCCGCCATATCCACGGCGCGCTGCCAGCGAGCATAGCCGTCCGGATGCGCAAAAGTATTAATGGCGATGTGTAATTTGCGGCGATGCTGGTGAACAAAACTCACCGCTTCCTGCAATTTTTTTTCGGTAAAGTTAAGGCCGGCAAAATGACGGGCATTGGTATCGTCTTTTAACCCGATATAAACGGCGTCAGCGCCGTTTTCGATGGCCGCCTTCAGCGCCGGGAGATTTCCGGCAGGGCAGAGCAGCTCCATAATTTATCCTGAGGGTTACGTCTGAGACGCAAAATTGTTAACGAACAGGGATTTTAGTTAACCTTGCTGCGACAATTTTTGATTTAAGGCAGTTAAAGGCGTATTGGTAACACCAATAATGGGGTAGAAAATCAGACCCAATTGTTGATTTACGCCGCCATGTGATTTATTGGATATGGCAAAATAACAGGACTATTGAAACAGGGAGTAAAGCTCGTGTTAGATAAACTGCGTTCACGCTTAGTCCATGCTGGCCCGTCTCTGATGAGTGTACCGGTTAAACTGACGCCCTTTGCGCTAAAGCGCCAGGTTCTGGAACAGGTTCTGAGCTGGCAGTTTCGTCAGGCGCTGGCCGATGGAGAGCTGGAATTCCTCGAAGGTCGTTGGTTAAGCATTCATGTTCGTGACATCGACTTAAAATGGTATACCACGGTTGAAAATGAAAAACTGATCGTTAGCCAGCAGGCGGATGCCGACGTCAGTTTTAGCGCCGACGCCAGCGATCTGCTAATGATCGCCGCCCGTAAACAGGATCCGGATACGCTCTTTTTCCAGCGTCGACTGGTCATTGAAGGCGATACTGAGTTAGGGTTGTATGTGAAGAATCTGATGGACGCCATCGAACTGGAGCAGATGCCGAAAGCGTTACGCGTTATGCTGCTGCAACTGGCGGATTTTGTTGAGGCGGGTATGAAAAACTCGCCGGAAACCAAACAGACCTCGGTAGGTGAACCATGCTAATTCGAGTAGAAATTCCCATTGATGCGCCTGGTATTGATGCGCTGTTACGCCGTTCATTCGAAAGCGATGCGGAAGCGAAGCTGGTTCACGATTTGCGTGAAGATGGTTTTCTGACGCTCGGACTGGTGGCCACGGATGATGAAGGTCAGGTGGTGGGCTATGTCGCCTTTAGCCCGGTTGATGTGCAGGGCGAAGATTTACAGTGGGTCGGCATGGCGCCGCTGGCGGTCGATGAAAAGTATCGCGGGCAAGGGCTGGCGCGCCAGTTAGTGTATGAAGGGCTGGATTCGCTCAACGAGTTCGGCTACGCGGCGGTCGTGACGCTGGGCGACCCGGCGTTATATAGCCGCTTCGGTTTTGAACTGGCCGCGCATTACGATCTTCACTGCCGTTGGCCCGGTACGGAAAGCGCTTTCCAGGTACACCGTTTGGCTGAGGATGCGCTGGAAGGCGTGACGGGGCTGGTGGAGTATCACGACCACTTCAATCGTTTTTAAGCACCGGCGTTTGCAGGCTGGACAGCAGCGCCTCAAACGCTTCGCGTTCCGTCACAAGGCGCTCCTTCTGGCGCTTTGTGAGCTGTTTGATGCGATACTCTATGCGCAGGGCCAGCGAGCGATCGCCGACCTGCGCCGCAAACGCCAGCGTTAACTCGCCTTTTCCCCGTAATGCTTTTGCGCCTTTTCCCGTTTGATGCTGCCTGTAACGACGCGCCACATCGGTGGTTATTCCGGTGTAAAGCGCATTGTCTGCAGTACGAATCAGATACAGATACCAGGGTGTCATTGTCGCCATCAGCATGATAATTTTCAGGTTCCCAGTATAAGCGAGAATAAAGATGGACACACTTACCGCTATTGGCCGTTGGCTGGCGAAACAACACGTGGTGACCTGGTGCGTACACCATGAGGGAGAGCTGTGGTGCGCCAATGCGTTTTATTTGTTTGATGCGCAAAACGTCGCGCTGTATCTGTTAACGGATGATAAAACCCGCCATGCGCAAATGTCTGGCGCGTGCGCGCCAGTTGCGGGAACGGTCAATGGTCAGCCGAAAACGGTGGCGCGCATTCGCGGCGTACAGTTTAAAGGGGAAATTCGCCGTCTGGAGGGGCAGGAGAGCGACGCCGCGCGTAAAGCTTACCTTCGTCGCTTCCCGGTCGCCAGGGTGCTGCCAGCGCCGGTATGGGAAATCCGGCTGGATGAAATTAAATTCACCGACAACACGCTGGGGTTTGGTAAAAAACTGCACTGGTTACGCGACTCACGCGCCCAGCAGGCGTAGCGCCTCGCGGTTAAATGCCGGCAGGTCGTCAGGCGTGCGGCTGGTCACCAGCTGATCTTTATCGACGACGACTTCCTGATCGTAAAATTCCGCGCCCGCATTCTTCACATCGATAATAATCGGTTTCACCGCCGTGAGTTTGCGGCCACGAATGACATCGGCGCTGATCAACAACTGTGGGCCGTGGCAAATGGCAAAAACCGGTTTACCGCTGTTAACGAAATCGCGGGTAAAATCCACGAAACGGCTGTCGCCGCGCAGGTAGTCCGGCGAATGACCTCCCGGCAATAGCAAGGCGTCGAACTCGTCGGGACGAACGTCATCAATAGCCTTATCAATGGTGACGCTGGCCTCGCCTTTTTTTCCTTTCACCGTTTTTCCCGCCTCTTTTTCGATGGTGATGACCTCATGGCCGGCCTGACGGAATTCTGCAGCCGGCGAGGTAAATTCTGAATCTTCAAATTCATCGGTAATCAAAACGGCAATTTTCTTACTCATGCGTTTCCTCCGCAGTGGTGGCGTCGGGTAAGGCAAATTTTCCACAATGATGGATACTTACCTCGTAGACTATTAAGCCTGGTCGATAGGGCCGAGAGTGCAAGGTGGACAAATCTGTAAAGGAGCGAGGATGAGTCAGGTACTGATTACCGGCGCGACCGGACTGGTCGGCGGACATCTGCTGAGAATGTTAATCAACACGCCGCAGGTGAGCGCTATCGCCGCGCCGACGCGTCGCCCGCTGACGGATATTGTCGGCGTTTATAACCCTCACGATCCGCAGCTTACCGATGCGTTAGCTCAGGTGACCGACCCGGTAGATATTGTTTTTTGCTGCCTGGGCACGACCCGGCATGAAGCGGGAAGTAAAGCGGCGTTTATTCATGCGGATTATACGCTGGTGGTTGATACCGCGCTGACCGGGCGTCGACTGGGCGCGCAGCACATGTTGGTGGTCAGCGCAATGGGAGCAAACGCGCACTCTCCGTTTTTCTACAATCGGGTGAAAGGAGAAATGGAGGAGGCGTTAATCGCGCAAAATTGGCCTCGTTTGACGATTGCCCGGCCTTCTATGCTGCTCGGCGACAGAACAACGCGGCGGGTGAATGAAACGCTTTTCGCTCCGCTATTTCGGCTGTTGCCAGGAAACTGGAAATCGATCGATGCGCGGGATGTGGCGCGGGCCATGCTGGCGGAAGCGCTGGCGCCAGCACAAGAAGGCGTGACGATTCTGACCTCATCGCAACTGCGGGAAAAAGCGGAATAGCGAAGCCGGATGATTTACCGGATGGCGACGCGGTTTACACATTCTTATCGCCACCCGGCACACCGGTTACTTAATATACGTAAAGGCGGTGGTCACGCGTTTCACGCCGCTCACCCGGCTGGCGATGTCCGCTGCCGCTTTACCTTCACGTTCAGTCACCAGGCCCAGCAGGAACACTTCGCCATTTTCGGTGGTGACTTTCACGTTTGACGATTTTACCTGATCGCTGGTCAGTAGCTGTGAGCGAACTTTCGTGGTGATCCAGGTATCGTTAGAGGCGGTCCCCAGGCCGATAGGCTGACCCTGGCGAATCTCGTTATAGACCTCGGTGGTGCCTTCAACGCCCATCGCTATCTGTTTAGCGCGTGCGGAGAGTTCGCTGTTTGGCGACTGCCCCACTAACAAAACTTTGCCCTGATAAGCCGTGACATTGATGCGCGTCTCTTTTTTGATTTGCTCATCTTTCGACAGCGCGCTGCTGACACGCAGTTCCAGCGTTCCGTCATCCACCTGGGTGCCCACGCTACGCGGGTCGGTTGCGGCTTTGGTGCCGACGGCTGCCGTACCCACTACCGCGGCGGCGACGCAACCTTGCAATAGCAACGCAGAAATAAGGACTGCGAGCGGCGAAAATGCCTTCATGTGTACTCCTTAATCATCCTGGTGAGGAAAAAGCGTGTTATCGATCAAATCGCACAGGCAGTTTACCGTCAGCATATGCATTTCCTGAATGCGCGCGCTGTGGTGTGAAGGGATACGAATTTCGACATCCTGCGGCCCTAATAGTCCGGCCAGCTCGCCCCCGTCATACCCGGTTAGCGCCACAATGGTCATGTCACGTGTGACGGCTGCTTCAACGGCTTTTACGATATCGCGACTATTACCACGCGTAGAGATCGCCAATAAAACATCGCCTGCATGTCCCAGCGCCCGGACTTGTTTTGCATAAACTTCATCGTGCAGGCGATCGTTAGCGATCGCAGTTAAGACCACATTATCGGTATTTAGTGCAATGGCGGGTAAACTGGGTCGCTCCGTTTCAAAGCGGTTAATCATGCTGGCAGCAAAATGCTGTGCGTTGGCCGCGGACGTCCCGTTTCCGCAACAGAGGATTTTGTTGCCGTTAAGCAGGGAATGAACCAGCGTCATGGCGGCGCGGGAAATGGCATCCGGAAGCGCTTCCGCCGCAGCAATTTGAGTTTGAATGCTTTCTGTAAAGCAAACTTTGATTCTTTCGAGCACGCTAATCCTTAAAATCTTCAATTATGAGTGGTCGTTAAACGCATCCCGAAACCACTCAATCTCATTTCCGGTGAAGGCTAACACATCGAACCGACAATCCACAGTATCAAAACTCCCATTCTGGCGGGCGAGCCACAAGCGGGCAGTATGTAATAATTTGTGTTGCTTGCTGTGGGTCACACTAGCCGCCGCGCCGCCATAAAGCCCGGAGCGCCGATAGCGGACCTCAACAAAAACCGTCGTTTTTCCATCGCGCATGATCAGATCGATTTCGCCGCCGCGCTCGCGCACGTTGGCGGCGATAAACCGCAGTCCTTTGCTTTCCAGCCAGCGACGCGCGGCAGCTTCCCACGCGTCGCCAGCCTGTTTACGCGTTAGCTGGCGGGAACAATCTCCCCTTGCTGGTATTTGAGCCATGATAACTTCCTGTTAATCACACAATCCGGGCTGGCGGTTAATGCGCCGGTATTACCATTGATCTCAAATCCCTGCACCTGACGCATCTGCGAAAAGTGGTTCGCCAGCGTCCAGGCATCCACGCCCATGGCGTACATCCGCGCCAGAGAATAGTCGTTATGTACAGCGCTCAGCGCCTGCTGCATCAACGGCATATTGCCGCCTGCCAGCATAGGAATTTCACTGTATTGTAAACCCTCCATTTCCAGACGGAAGTCGGGGCCGGAGGTGCCTTGCGCGCTGCGGGAGCTGGCATACAGCGTCGCGCCGCTCTGAGTGCCGTTACGCATGGCGATCATCGGTTTGATAAAGCCAATCTCTTCCGGCGTAGCCAGAATATAGACCGCGTCTACGCGTCCGCCGCCGGTGATTTGCGCGTCGGTCGGCGGCGCAGGGATGGTCAGACCGCCAATGGTGACGCCAGGCTGCGCAGGCACGCTGGCGGCGACCGGGCTGCCCGTCAACGCGATACCCGCACCGCCGTTCACGCCCATTTTCAGCTCGGCTACGGAGCCGAATTTTTGCTGTAACACGATGCCGCCGCCCAGTTTTTGCCACTCCTGGGTGAAGGCGTTCGCCACGCGATCGCCAAGCGTGCTGCGTGGGATCAACAGCAGCGGCGACTGCTTGCCCTGGTCATAAATATGATGCGCCGCATCACGGGCTTCATCTTCTGGAGAGAGCGCGAAATAGCAGATATTAGGGAAGCTACGTACCGTTTCCGGCTGGTTGAGCGCCAGCACGTTGAGCGGCGTGTTGCTTTTCATCAGCGCTTCCACATTGTTTTTCAACAGCGGCCCGACCACGATACTGGCGCCGTCTTGCTGAACCTGAGCAAGCACCTGATCCAACGGCTGGGAAGAGGTATCGTAGATTTTTAATTCAGCGGAGGGATCCGCCGGCGCGCTTGTTGTAGCAGGGGGAGTTTGTGGCGCGCTGACTGGCGTAGCGGACTGGGATGGAGCGTCATCAGTCAGATCGCTCACCGAGGCCTGCGACGGACTGGCGACGCCGTTGGTCATTTGTGGCTGCGTCTCCTCCACGCCAGGTTCGACCGGCGCGTCAGGCGCGGCGGCAGGCTGCGTCTCTACCGCCTGGGTGCCGAGGTTTTTCGCGGCTTCGAAACCTTGCTGGATGGTACGGCCAAACACGGCAGCCTGACCGTTCAGCGGCAGCAGCAGAGCGATTTTGCTGGTGGAAGCTGGTTTAAAACGTTGTACATTGACGAGCTGCGTCGGCAGCATTTTCGCCCCCGGATTTTGCGGGTAGCGTTTTTGCCAGTCGGCGATCCCGGCTTTCAGCATGTCTGGATCGTTGCGGTTGTCAAACCAGACGCGTTGCAGATCCAGCCAGCCCTGAAGCACATTTTCATCGGCGTTGATAACCAGCGTCCTGGCCTGATCCGGCGTCATGGCGGAGAGCGCCTGCCAGGTGGTGTCGATATTTTTTTGTTTCTCTTTCGCCGCCAGTAGCGGTTCCTGGGCGATTAACGCCCGCAATAGGGTAAGCGACGGGCGTCCCTGGCTGGCAACGATCTGCGCCTGCCAGTAACGCGCTTGCTGATGTGGCGCAAAGTCGGCGGGTTTTAGTTTATCCAGCAAGGCCTGCGCGCCTGCGACATCTTTTTGCGCCAGTTTGATTTCTACCGCTAATAAAGACTGTTCGCGACGCTGGGCATCGTTCAGATTTTGCGGGAGTTGGTTGAACAGGTCGACGGCCTGCTGGCTTTTTCCTTCTTTCAACAGTGCATGAATGGCGAGTAATTGCCAGTTGGTCTTGCTATCATCTGCGCTTTGCTGCATCTGATGCAGGTAAAAGGCGGAGTCAGCTTGCGCTGAACCCTGCATATAGGCTGCGCTTTGATCTGGCGCCTGGGTGCCGCACCCGGCGAAAAGTAGCGCAGCCAGGACGACAGGCAGCGCGCGTGCGGCGTTCAAACGAGAAAATGTTGAGGGTACCATACTGTATCCAGTGATATTTTTTTACGCAATGCTCAATATTAAATCGGCAATACGGACGACACAATGAAACAAAACGAATCGGCGGATAATTCTCAGGGCCAACTCTTTATTGTACCTACTCCTATCGGTAATCTGGCGGATATCACCCAGCGTGCGTTGGAGGTGTTACAGGCTGTAGATCTGATTGCCGCCGAGGATACTCGTCACACCGGTTTATTGCTGCAACATTTTGGGATTAATGCCCGATTGTTCGCGCTGCACGACCATAACGAACAACAAAAAGCGGAAACGCTGGTCGCGAAGCTAAAAGAAGGGCAGAACATTGCGCTGGTTTCCGACGCCGGTACGCCACTAATTAATGACCCCGGCTATCACCTGGTGCGTACCTGCCGTGAAGCGGGGATTCGCGTGGTGCCGCTACCGGGGCCATGTGCGGCGATTACCGCCCTGAGCGCCGCTGGCCTGCCATCTGACCGTTTCTGCTATGAAGGCTTTTTACCGGCGAAATCCAAAGGCCGCCGTGATGCGCTAAAAGCCATTGAAACGGAACCGCGAACGCTGATTTTTTATGAGTCAACCCACCGCCTGTTAGATAGCCTGGAAGATATCGTCGCGGTATTGGGAGAATCCCGTTATGTGGTGCTGGCGCGGGAGCTGACCAAAACCTGGGAAACCATTCACGGCGCGCCCGTTGGCGAGCTGCTGGCGTGGGTCAAAGAAGATGAAAACCGTCGCAAAGGCGAAATGGTGCTGATTGTCGAAGGCCATAAAGCGCAAGAAGACGACCTGCCCGCCGACGCGCTGCGCACGCTGGCGCTGCTACAGGCAGAACTGCCGCTGAAAAAAGCGGCGGCGCTGGCAGCAGAAATTCACGGCGTGAAGAAAAATGCGCTGTATAAGTATGCGCTGGAGCAGCAGGAAGAATAAAAGCGAGCGCCCGGGAACCGCCTTTTATCGCCATCGCGTTAATACTCAATCAGGTGATTGATGTGGGTAAAGTGATGGGGGCATTGGGCGGTAATAGCGGACCGGACCTTTCCTTCGGGCTTACTCTCGCGATCAGCAACGCATAACCGACTCCTTTTTAGACGATCATTAGTTCCACGCCTGTTTTCGCTAATGCCGCTTTATCCTGTTTGCTGATACTGTCATCGGTTATCACACAGTCGATCTTGTCCATCGGCAATACCTGGTTAAAGCCGCGACGGTTAAATTTGGTCGCGTCCAGTACCGCGATAACTTTGTGTGCCGCCGCCGCCATGACGCCGCTAATGGAATAACCTTCGTTAAACGTGGTAATACCGTTTGTCGCATCAATGCCATCCGCCCCGACAAACATGACATCGGCGCTGATGCCGTGTAGCGATCGTTCCGCAATCGTGCCGTGCATTGAGTGGGTTTTATGCCGTACCGTACCGCCGCAGACCACCAGCGTGAGATCTTTATTTTCTGATAGCGTAAAAGCGGCAGGCAAGCTGTTAGTGATCACCGTAATATTGCTTTTTCGCGCGAGCGCTTCCGCAATCAGTAATGTTGTGCTCCCGCTATCCAGAATGATGGTCATTCCTTCTTCAACCATTGCCGCAGCCGCCTGGGCAATCCGCTTTTTCGGATCGCTGGCGAGTTGATACCGATCTTCCAGAATGACTTCCTGATTGTCGCCTTCCGCCAGATGACTTCCCGGTTTTGCCGCGCCGCCATGAAAACGGGTGACAAGGCCTTTCTCTTCCAGCAGACGCAGGTCAGCACGGATAGTCACTTCAGAAATACCAAAGGTATTTGAAAGGTCCATCACCAGCACGCTGCCTTGCGTATTAATCAGGTCGACAATTTTATTTCTTCGCTCAAATGAGTTCATATTGATTTGCCTGATAATTAACTGTAACTAGTTTAAACGAAGGATTGCGAAAGGTGAACGCTAAATTTCGAAAGGAAATGTGAGCCAGCGCAGGTTGCTGGCTCGTACCATCAGGAAAGTTGAAGTAAAATTTTGCCCTGCATGGGCGCGCCATTAAGCGCTTTGACTGCTTCTGCAAAGCTTTCCGCATCGCCGCGATGGGCAATGAGAGGGGCCAGTTGAAGACGTTTTTCAGCCAACAGGCGCGCTGCGGTTTCCCATTCCTCTCCTGGCCATGGCGCGGAGTAGTTCATCCAACTGCCGAGGAGTGTGAGCTCTTTACGCAAAATTAACCCGAATGTACGCGTTGTCAGGGTGAGATCGTGATGTAACGTCCCCACCAGCGCCAGTTGCGCGCGCGGCCCGGCGATATCGATAGCCAGCGAGACGGTCTGGGGAGTTCCTGCCGTTTCGAGAACCAGTTGATCAAACTGAATGTCGGACAACGCGGTCTGGATGTCGTCGGCGGTCATTTCCCGGCTATTACAGGTATGCGTTGCGCCGAGCGCTTTCGCAAGTTCCAGTTTCTGCGGATTGATATCAATCGCCGTTACGCTTCGCGCGCCCAGTTCCCGCGCGCACTGTAAGGCCAGCAGGCCAATTGTCCCGGCCCCGACGATAATTACGTTTTTCCCCTCGCAGCCCTGCGCCAGATGAAAGGCGTGTAAGCCCACGGTAATCGGTTCGATAAACGCGCCATCTTCAATTGGCATATCAGACGGCAAGCGGAAAAGATTGGCCCGTTTGACCACCACATATTCCGCATTACCGCCTTCGCTGCGCGATCCTACAAACTGATACTGTTTGCATAAAGAAAAGTAACCGCGTTCGCATTGTGGACAGTGAAAGCAGGGAAGAAGCGGGACACAAGCGACGGCATCGCCGGGCTGCATATCCGTTACGCCTGTGCCGTAGGATTCAACGTAGCCGCTGAATTCATGACCTAACGTAATAGGATAATAATGGGCGCCCTGCGCGAAAATACGCGGGATATCCGACCCGCAAAGCCCTGAGCTAACGACCTTGACCAACACATCGTCCTCGGCTTGCAGTTGTGGTAAGGGGCGTTCTTCAACGCGCACGTCTCCCTCAGCGTGAATAACCACTGATTTCATAACATTCTCCAGGAAGGTGAGGGGAGCGATTGCTCCCCTAAAATTAAGAGGCGATTTGACTTTGCTGTAGCGCCGTGGCTTTCTCAGCCGCGACAAACTGTCGGGCGCGACGCCAGGTCAGCAGTACGCCAGCCAGATAGATAATGGCAATGACGGCGAAGCCGACGATATTCTGCCAGGTAAAAAGTTGAATCAGCAGCCAGGTGATGGGGGAACCGCCCTGATCCAGCGAGGCGACTTGTCCGCCAGCTTTTAGCGCTCCGGCATTGGCAGCCAGTTGGGTATGCAGGCCAATCGTCTGGGTGGCTATCCACAGGGTGATGCCCATGATAATGACACCTGAAATCAGCGTGCGGAACAGGTTGCCCTGGTGTACCGCAACCGCCATCGCAATAAAGAAACCGATGGTGGCGAGGTCGCCGAACGGCAGCACCTGGTTCCCCGGTACTAAGACGGCAATCAGGATGGTCAGCGGAATGAATATCAGGCTCGCGGAGACAACAGAGGTATGACCGAGCAGTAGCGCTGGATCAAGGCCTATCAGGAACTCCTGCCCGCCAAATTTAGCCTGTAGACGTTTACGCGCATGTTTCGCGATAGGCGTTAGGCCATCCATAATAGGTTTAATGACGCGTGGCATAAGCAGCATCACCGCTGCGGTTTTGACCGCCAGTTGCAGAACGGCTTTGGCGTCGTAGCCTGCCAGTACACCAATCACCAGCCCCATCACGAAGCCGACAGTCACCGGCTCGCCAAACGGTCCGAAGCGTTTCTGGACATCGTCTGCGCTAAAGTGAATACGATTGAGACCCGGAATTTTCTCGATAATGGTATCAACGAGTACCGCCACGGGGCCCAGGTACGCGGATGAACCGTGTGGGATTGCAATCCCCTCGAGGCCAAAATAGTCGCGGGTATCTTTGGCAAACCAGTCCCCCAGTTTGTAGACAAAGGCGGCATGAACCACAACGCCCAGAATCCCCAGCCAGTATGAACCGGTCGCCAGATGCAGCATGGCGCCCGTGAAGGTCATGTGCCAGATATTCCAGATATCAACATTCACCACGCGGGTCATGCGGGTCACCAGCATCAGGACGTTAACCCCGATGGCGACAGGGATCGCGACCAGCGCGATTTGTGACGCCCAGGTCATGGGCGATGAACCTGGCCAGCCGACGTCAATAACGTGGAGATTGATTTGGAAATGTTCCGCCATGGCTTTCGCCGCGGGGCCGATAGAATCCAGCATCAGGCCGATGACCAGACCAATACCCACGAAGCCGATACCAATATGCAAACCCGATTTAAAACAATCCCCAAGCTTCATTCCCAGCAGTTTAGAGAACACGATGATCACCAGAGGCAACATCACCGTTGGGCCTAAGTCGAGGATATAACGCATTATTTCGCTAAACATACGTTACCCCATGAGAATGGACAGAATTTTTTGCTGTAATGCTTCAATACCCACGCCGGAAACAAAAGGCATACCGTGAACGACGGGAATATCACCAAAGGCGCGATCGACCCTGGCAGTGGTACAGATAAGATCGGCGCCGTCCATATAGGTTTCGATTTCGGTGACCCGGCATTGCACTAAGTCGAGCTCAATATGGTTGGCATCACATAGCTCTTTAATTTCTTCCGCAGCCATCGTTGAGGTTGCAACCGCACCGCCACAGGCCACAATTACTTTACGTTTCATAGGGTATTCCTCATTATTATCAATTTATTATCAAACCTGGACGCACTGCTCAGGCTCAAGGATGGTTTCCTGAAAGCGTATCGCCAGTTCGGCATCCGGCGCGCTTAACAGGGCATCGAGGGTGCTTGGGTTCTGTAGCTCACTAAACAGGCGGCGCAGAAGTTTTAGCTGTGCCGCCGGGTTTTCAACGATTAAGGCGATGATTAACGAAACAGCAATCTCTTCGTCATCATCCGCCTGTTGAAACATGACCGGCTTATCTGGACGAATCAGATAGATAGCGGGTGATTTCGCATGAACCGCCTCGCAATGAGGGATAGCGACGGCGTGACGCTCCAGCGCAATGCCGGTAGGAAAAGACGCTTCACGTTCCACCAGCGCCTGCGGATAACTATCATGTACCACGCCTTTCGCCAGCATCTCTTTGCCAATGTGCGCCAGCGCCTGTTGGCTCGAGTCGAATGTGATTCCGGTTCGGACAAATAGTTGGCTCATAAATTCTCCATTATTCAGGCGACATCCGGCGTGCAACCGAAGCGATAAGCGCGCAGAACATCCTGAATTTTGTCAATAATCAGGTTATGCGGCGTGGGGGTGAGCACGCCCTCAGACAGGCGTTCAAACTGTACGGGCATAAACTGGCTAATTAATCCCAGCGGCAATGTGACGTTGTTCAGATTGGCGATTAACTTTTCTACGCTTTGACGAATACGCGGGTGCGGCCAGTAATAGCGAATACGGTCAGACAAACTAAAGTGGATATCGACCATCGCCTGGCTCCAGGTTGGACGGTAGTATTTTTTCCAGTAGCCCGGTTCGTTTAGCATAACTTCATCAATGACCTCCAGTACCCGACTACGTTGTTCCGGGGAGATCAGCTCGTTTTCCATTTGCGCAAGTGCGAAAATGGCTTCGCGCAGCGCGAAAGTGAGCGCCGGGCCGACCTTCAGAATGGCGTAATGATCGCGAACGAGGGCGCGGTAGGCCTGGCGAGTTTGGTAATCGGTGGAGTGCGCTTCATAGACCATCGGCGTTTCTTTTATCCATGCGGAGAGCGCCTGTGCCGCCTGCGGCTGATAATGAATAATCTGGGTATGATCAAATTCAACGCCCGGCTGCACCACAATGGCGATCACGCGTGACAGTGCTTCTTCCAGACCTGATTCACGAAACGCGATTTGGTGAGTTTCCAGCGTACGGGCAGCATCGACTTCGCGGGTGACATGAACGCTGCCGATGGTACTGGCTTCACCGCCAGGAACGGGCACTTCCGTGCCGATGACATAAGTCAGATGGCATTTTTGTTCTTCGTTTGCGGTCTCTTCTGCTGCTTTACAAAGCACGGCGGCACGGCGTGCAACGACCATCGGATCCAACGGTGTCGGGTCGTCAGCGCAGGACATCGACGCGTCCAGGTGAATTTTGCTAAAACCAGCGACGACATACGCTTTTATTAACTCAACTGACTTTTCCATTGCCGCCGCTGCCGGTTCGTTCTGCCAGCAGTTAGGCCCTAAATGATCGCCGCCAAGAATCAACCGCTCACGTGGAAATCCCACTTCCTGAGCAATGCCATAAACAAAATCACGAAAATCAGCCGGTTTCATTCCGGTATAACCGCCAAACTGATTCACCTGGTTAGAGGTCGCTTCGATCAGAACTTTGTTCCCGCTATTCAGATCAAAACGTAATGCGGATTCAATCACCAGCGGGTGTGCTGAACATACGGAACAGATCCCTATCTGTTCCCCTGCTTTGTGACGAGAAATTATTTCTTTCACTTCTGGCTCCGATATCTTTTGTTTATCTTCATAATATTTTTGGTTTGAAGGCAAAGGATAATAATGGCTTTCGTGATCCAGCTATGAAAACGCCCTTTGCCGTGCTAAATCCGGGGGCTTTAGAGCTTCCCTTCACAACCGCAGTCGGCAATCACTTTACGTACAACCTCTTTCATGGCCGCTTTCGCCGGGATCATGTAATGGCGGGGATCGCTGGCCTCTGCGTGTTGCGTTAAATAGTTTTTAAGCGCGCCGGAAAAGGCGATTTTAAGCTCGGTGGCGACGTTAACTTTGCAGATGCCCAGCGAAATAGCGCGGGTAATATCGCGGGTCGGCAGGCCAGAGGCGCCGTGAAGGACTAAGGGGACATCAACCCGCTGACGAATTTCCGTCAGTCGTTCAAAATCAAGTTTTGGTTCAGCGGTGTAGAGGCCGTGAGCGGTGCCGATAGCAATGGCTAACGAGTCGATACCCGTTTTTTCTACAAATTCCCGGGCCTGTTCCGGATGGGTATAAAGCGCATCTTTGCCGTCAACGATAAGATCGTCTTCCTGCCCGCCGAGACGCCCAAGTTCAGCTTCAACGCTGACATCGTAGCGATGACAGTAATCAACCACGCTTTTCACCAGCGCAATATTGTCGGCAAAGGGGAAATGCGACCCGTCGATCATGACCGAGCGTACCCCGGCGGCGACTTTCATTTTGATGTCGGCCAGTTTTTCATGATGATCGAGATGTACCGCGAGAGGATGGTTCCAGCTTTTCGCCAGTTCTGCGGCGATAGCCACGATATTACCGACGCCTGCGTAGCTAAAGGTGCCTGGCGTACCGGCGACAATCAGCGGAGAGCGCAATTCTGCGGCGGTTTCCACCACCACTTGCAATGTCTCCAGGTTGTGGATGTTAAACGCTGGCACAGCATAGCCTTCCTGCTGCGCCTTCTTTAGCATTGTTCTGCCTGAAATGATAAACATCCTTCCTCCGAAATCTTTCGTTTGTTTTCTTTGAAAGAATTTATAGGCTTTCGGAATGTTTTTTTGTGATTTTGATCTGATAAATGAAAGTTTCGAAATAAAATGGAAGTTATCGAAAGTCAGGAGTAAAAAAAGCATGTCGGGCAGACATACTTCAGGCTACAGACTAAGGGCGAAAAAATACCGGGTAGCGCTGGCGCTTACCCGGTCTACAGATTATGCGGTTATACCCTGGTCGGAGAAGGGTACTGACTGGATCAGGTCACTGGCGCCGGGTTAAATATCGCCAGTTGGTTATGTAGGCCCCACTGGTCCGAGAAAGTCTTTTTCCGGCCGCTGGCGACATCGAGAATAAAGTGAAACAGCTTCCAGCCCACATCTTCGATTGTCTCTTCACCCGTGGCGATGGTGCCTGCATTGATATCCATTAAGTCATACCAGCGGTTCGCCAGCTCGGTACGCGTCGCCATTTTAATGACCGGCACCGCCATCAGCCCGTACGGCGTGCCGCGTCCGGTGGTAAAGACCTGTACGGTAATGCCGGAAGCGACCTGCTGCGTGCCGCAGACGAAATCGCTGGCGGGCGTCGCGGCGTAAATCAGGCCGCGTTTGGTGGGGCGTTGGCCCGGCGACAATACTTCGACAATGGCGCTCTTACCCGATTTAGCGATAGAGCCCAACGCTTTTTCCACGACGTTCGCCAGACCGCCTTTTTTGTTGCCAGGGGACGGGTTAGCGCTGCGATCGGTTTTCCCCATATCAAGGTAGTTATCGTACCAGGCCATTTCATCCAGCAGGCGTTTACCCACGGCTTCGTTGATGGCGCGCGGCGTCAGAAGATGAATGGCATCGCGCACTTCGGTGACCTCCGAGAACATGACGGTCGCGCCGCAGCGTACCAGCAGATCGGAAGCATAACCCACCGCCGGGTTTGCCGTGACGCCGGAAAACGCATCGCTGCCGCCACACTGCATCCCGACGACCAGCTCGGAGGCCGGGCAGGTTTCGCGCTGGCGCTGGTTCAGTTTCGTCAGATGGCGTTCGGCGACCCGCAAAATATCGTCGACCATTGATTTAAAGCCGACATGCTGCTCGTCCTGTAAACGCACAATACTGGCGCTTTCAACGGCGATAGCGGGGACATCCTCGGTGCCTTCCAGCAGTCGTTCCGGCTGCAGTTTTTCGCAACCGAGGCCAATCACCATCACTTCGCCGCCAAAATTGGGGTTGAGCGCGATGTTATGAATTGTGCGAATCGGCACGACCGCCGCCGGCGCGTTGATTGCCACGCCGCAGCCGTACAGATGGTTTAGCCCTACAACGCCATCGACATTCGGGTATTTGGGCAGGAGATCGCGCTCAATCACTTTCACCACATAATCGACCACGCCCGCCACACAGTGCACGCTGGTGGTAATGCCAAGCAGATTTTTGGTGCCGACGCTGCCATCGGCGTTACGATAGCCCTCAAACGTGTAGCCTTCCAGCGGCGGCAGCGGTTCCGGTACTTTGGTCGCCAGCGGTAGCGTATTCAGCGGCGGCGCTTTTGGCAGTTCAACCAGCGACTCGTCGATCCAGCTTCCGCGCGGGATGTCGCGTACCGCATAACCGATGACTTCGCCATAACGGATGATTTCGCCGTGAGCGGGGATATCCGTCAGAGCAACTTTATGGCCTTGCGGAATATGTTCAGTCAGTTCCAGGCCATCCGGAAAACGTGTTCCGGCTTTAAGACCGTGGTCATTAACAATAATTGCGACATTATCGGTTTCATGTACTTTTATATAAAACGCCGATGGCGATTCCTGGCGAATTTCGATATTGGCCATTGTTCAACATTCTCCAGCCTGGATGATAGAAATAGGATTATCTATTTTGGTTATGGTTAAATCGTTAAATCTCAATATAAGAAATAAAGTTCATGCATAATGAAATAAGAATGACAGGAGTATAAATATAAGAATGTGATCCAGATCACCGCAAATTATGAAATTTTTTATGCAGGCCGGGTAAAGCGTAAATGTGTGCATTAGCGCCCAGTATCATGGGCGTATGCTCAAAAATAAGCGTTAAATAATCCCTTTTTAATGAGCGTTTGCACAATGATTATCCGCCATAGGCTGTTTATACTGAATGGCGAATTCAGTGTATCTGACGAGTTATTTGAAAATACCATGATAATAATAAAAGACGATAAAGATATCAGAACGGTATATTGTGCTACAGGATGTGTACCACATTAGAAATAGAATGCGGAGACCCATTCTGATTTCAGATAAGCATTTTATTGTCGTTGCTATAAGTTATGGTGGCGGCATCACATGTAGAGAATTAAAGGTATAAGCGATGAATAACGCTATTTTCCCGAATAAGTTTAAAGCGGCGCTAGCGGCGCAACAGGTGCAGATTGGCTGCTGGTCTGCACTGGCAAGCCCAATCACCACCGAAGTTCTCGGTCTGGCGGGATTTGACTGGCTGGTGCTGGATGGCGAACATGCGCCGAACGATGTGACCACCTTAATTCCGCAGTTAATGGCATTGAAAGGCAGCGCCAGCGCGCCTGTAGTACGTGTGCCAACCAATGAACCGGTCATTATCAAACGGATGCTGGATATTGGGTTTTATAACTTCCTGATCCCCTTTGTTGAAACGCAAGAGGAAGCGGCTCGCGCCGTCGCCTCGACGCGTTACCCGCCGGAAGGCATTCGCGGCGTCTCCGTTTCTCACCGCGCGAATATGTTCGGTACGGTGCCTGATTACTTTGCGCAGTCGAACAAAAACATCACCATTATTGTTCAAATCGAAAGCCAGTTGGGTGTCGACAATGTTGATGCCATCGCCGCAACGGAAGGCGTTGATGGCATTTTTGTCGGCCCAAGCGATCTGGCCGCCGCGCTGGGTCATCTCGGCAATGCTTCTCACCCTGACGTGCAGCAGACGATTCAACATATTTTCGCCCGCGCTAAAGCGCACGGTAAACCGTGCGGCATTCTGGCGCCGGTAGAGGCGGATGCCCGCCGTTATCTGGAATGGGGCGCGACCTTTGTCGCCGTTGGCAGCGATTTAGGCGCATTCCGCGCCAGCACGCAGAAGCTTGCCGACACCTTTAAAAAATAATCCTGGTATGGAAAGAGAGAACGCTATGACGATGAAAGTTGGCTTTATTGGCTTAGGCATCATGGGTAAGCCCATGAGCAAAAACTTACTGAAAGCAGGGTATTCGCTGGTGGTGTCCGATCGTAATCCTGAAGCGATTGCCGACGTCATTGCCGCAGGCGCGGAAACGGCCTCTACGGCGAAGGCGATCGCTGAACAGTGTGACGTCATCATCACGATGCTGCCTAACTCTCCGCATGTGAAAGAGGTTGCGCTGGGCGAGAACGGTATCATCGAAGGCGCGAAGCCGGGAACCGTATTGATTGATATGAGTTCTATCGCGCCGCTGGCAAGCCGTGAAATCAGCGATGCGCTGAAGGCGAAGGGCGTTGAGATGTTGGATGCGCCGGTCAGCGGCGGCGAGCCGAAGGCGATTGATGGCACGCTGTCGGTGATGGTGGGGGGCGATAAAGCCATTTTCGACAAGTACTACGACCTGATGAAAGCGATGGCGGGTTCCGTGGTGCATACCGGCGATATCGGCGCAGGCAACGTCACAAAACTGGCTAACCAGGTGATCGTGGCGTTGAATATCGCCGCCATGTCTGAAGCGCTGACGCTGGCGACTAAAGCGGGCGTCAACCCGGATCTGGTCTATCAGGCGATTCGCGGCGGTCTGGCTGGCAGCACGGTACTGGATGCGAAAGCGCCGATGGTCATGGACCGAAACTTTAAACCAGGTTTCCGTATCGATCTGCACATTAAAGATCTGGCGAATGCGCTGGATACCTCCCACGGCGTTGGCGCGCAGCTCCCGCTGACCGCCGCCGTTATGGAAATGATGCAGGCGTTACGCGCGGATGGACACGGTAATGACGACCATAGCGCGCTGGCGTGCTACTACGAAAAACTGGCGAAAGTGGAAGTCACTCGCTAACGACGTTGTGCCCGGATGGCGTGTAGCGATCCGGGCCTGAATTTCAGGCTGGATAAGTGAAACGCCATCCGGCGTTGTGCAGTAACAGGCTACCACTATGAAAATCGTAATTGCCCCCGACTCCTACAAAGAAAGCCTTTCTGCCGCCGAGGTAGCGCAGGCGATAGAAAAAGGATTTCGGGAAATTTTCCCCGATGCGCAATATGTCTCTGTTCCGGTTGCCGATGGCGGCGAAGGAACGGTCGAAGCTATGATTGCCGCGACGCAGGGCGTTGAACGCACCGCATGGGTGACCGGGCCGTTGGGTGAAAAAGTGAAAGCCTGCTGGGGAATGTCCGGGGATGGTAAAACCGCGTTTATTGAAATGGCGGCGGCCAGCGGACTGGCGCTGGTTCCACCAGAAAAACGCAACCCTTTGATTACTACCTCGCGGGGAACGGGGGAGCTGATATTGCAGGCGCTGGAAAGCGGCGCAAGCAATATCATTATCGGCATTGGCGGCAGCGCGACAAATGACGGCGGCGCGGGGATGATGCAGGCGCTAGGCGCAAAACTGCGCGATGCAAACGGCGCGGATATCGGTTACGGTGGCGGAAGCCTTCATTGTCTAAGCGACATTGATATTTCAGAGCTCGATCCCCGTTTAAAACTCTGCGCGATTCGTGTCGCTTGCGATGTCTCTAATCCTCTGATCGGCGACAACGGCGCATCACGAATTTTTGGGCCGCAGAAAGGCGCGACCGAAGAGAACATTGTTGAGCTGGACAGAAATCTTGCTCACTATGCCGACGTCATAAAAAAATCGCTGAATGTCGACGTAAAGGCGGCGCCCGGCGCAGGCGCGGCAGGCGGTATGGGGGCGGCGTTAATGGCTTTTCTCGGTGCGGAATTACGCAGCGGGATCGAAATTGTCACGGCGGCACTGAACCTGGAGGAGCATATCCACGACTGTACGCTGGTGGTGACGGGAGAAGGGCGGATTGATAGCCAAAGTATTCGCGGTAAAGTGCCGATTGGCGTCGCGAATGTGGCGAAAAAATATCATAAGCCAGTGATTGGCATTGCCGGCAGCCTGACGCACGATGTAGGGATAGTGCATCATTATGGCATCGACGCTGTCTTTAGCGTACTCACGCGCATCGTGACGCTGGAGGAGGCTTTTCGGGGCGCTTTTGACAATATTTATCGGGCATCCAGAAATGTTGCTGCCGCTCTGGCGATAGGAATGCGCAGCGCAGGGTGACAAAGTCGCGCGAACCCTCTATACTGCGCGCCGAAGCTGACCAGACAGTCGCCGCTTCGTCGTCGTCCTTTCGGGGAGACGGGCGGAGGGGAGGAAAGTCCGGGCTCCATAGGGCAGGGTGCCAGGTAACGCCTGGGGGGGAAACCCACGACCAGTGCAACAGAGAGCAAACCGCCGATGGCCCACGCAAGTGGGATCAGGTAAGGGTGAAAGGGTGCGGTAAGAGCGCACCGCGCGGCTGGTAACAGTCCGTGGCACGGTAAACTCCACCCGGAGCAAGGCCAAATAGGGGTTCATAAGGTACGGCCCGTACTGAACCCGGGTAGGCTGCTTGAGCCAGTGAGCGATTGCTGGCCTAGATGAATGACTGTCCACGACAGAACCCGGCTTATCGGTCAGTTTCACTTCTTCATAAAACCCGCTTCGGCGGGTTTTTGCTTTTACAGGGCGGCAGGATGAGTGACTGTCCACGACGCTATACCCAAAAGAAAGCGGCTTATCGGTCAGTTTCACTTCTTCATAAAACCCGTCAGTGTAAGCTGGCGGGTTTTTGCTTTTACAGGGCGGCAGGATGGATGACTGTCCACGACGCTATACCCAAAAGAAAGCGGCTTATCGGTCAGTTTCACCTCTTCATAAAACCCGCTTCGGCGGGTTTTTGCTTTTACAGGGCGGCAGGATGAATGACTGTCCACGACGCTATACCCAAAAGAAAGCGGCTTATCGGTCAGTTTCACCTCTTCATAAAATCCGCTTCGGCGGGTTTTTGCTTATCAGGCCGGTGAAGGGTATAGAGGTTGCAGAAGACGCCAGCGTCACTATCCGGCAATTAATTGACAGCCGTGGTGACATAATATTATTCGTTTTTGTGATGAGAAACACAAAACGCTATGGATTGCGCTCTTTTTAGTTGAAGTGAAAAGAAATCGATTTCTTTCACAAAATTACATCCTGAAAAACAGCAAGAAAGCGGTGTAAATTATTTGTTGTAAATGAAAATTAAATGTATGAAATATTTTGGTTAAAATTTTATTAAATGTTTCTTTACAAACAAATAAGGTAAAAAAATGTGACGCGTAACGGTTTTTAAGCGCATTTACCTTCGGTTTATACTTAAATTTGAGAAATTACGTTTTAAATTTAACGCTGGAATTGTCGATAAAATGCCCCGTAATTGATTGAAATATCGTCTTCATGGGATGTCGAAAATAGGAGGTAAAATAGACTGGTTATCGCCATAATATATCGTTATCCCGACCCTATTTTTTGATTGAAATCAGACTAAGTTGCTGTTTTATTTTTGTAACTCATTGAAGTAATAGGCTTTCTTTATTTAATAAAGACCATGTAAAAATTGCGGTAAGTTAATTTGTGAGTGGTCGCACATAACCTTTAAGATTTAATTTGCTACACTTCCTGCCGTTCACAATGTTATTTCAGAGCGGTAGATATGAATACTCTTGTTCTCCCTAAAACACAGCATTTGGTGGTCTTTCAGGAAGTCATTAGAAGTGGTTCTATCGGTTCTGCCGCAAAATCGTTAGGGTTAACCCAGCCCGCCGTCAGTAAAATCATTAGCGATGTTGAGGCCTATTTTGGCGTTGAGCTAATTGTACGTAAAAATACCGGCGTTACGTTGACCGAAGCGGGACAGGTACTGCTTTCCTGGTCTGAATCTATCACCCGCGAAATGAAAAACATGATCAACGAGATGAACAGTATGACGTGCAATACCGTTGTCGACGTCTCGTTTGGTTTTCCTTCGCTGATTGGCTTTACCTTCATGTCCGATATGATTCATAAGTTCAAAGAGGTATTTCCAAAAGCGCAGGTATCCATGTACGAAGCCCAGCTCTCTTCATTTCTGCCGGCCCTGCGCGACGGGCGGCTGGACTTTGCTATCGGTACGCTCAGTAATGAAATGCAACTACAGGATCTGCATGTCGAGCCGCTGTTTGAATCAGAGTTTGTCCTGGTAGCCAGCAAGTCCCGAACATGCACCGGCACCATCACACTGGAATCGTTAAAAGACGAACAGTGGGTGTTGCCGCAAACGAATATGGGCTACTACAGCGAATTACTCACCACTCTACAACGAAATGGCATCAGCATCGAAAACATTGTTAAAACAGATTCCGTTGTCACAATATATAATCTTGTTCTCAATGCTGATTTCTTAACTGTTATTCCCTGCGATATGACCACGCCTTTTGGCTCTAATCAATTTATCACGATACCCATAAAAGACACGTTACCCGTCGCACGTTATGCGGCGGTATGGTCTAAAAATTATCGTATCAAAAAAGCCGCTTCAGTATTAGTAGAATTGGCTAAGCAATATTCATCATATAATGGATGCAGACGCAGGCAGTTAATAGAAATTGAATGATATGGAATAAACATATTTAGCGAAATTGACGTCACCTGTTTCTTTTGAACAGTGGGCAACGGTAACTTATTTTTAATACCCAGGTTAAGAGGTTATAATGCACATTACATACGATCTCCCGGTTGCAATTGAAGATATCCTCGAAGCGAAAAAAAGACTGGCGGGGAAGATATATAAAACGGGAATGCCTCGCTCTAACTATTTTAGTGAACGTTGCAAAGGCGAAATATTTCTCAAGTTTGAAAATATGCAGCGTACGGGTTCATTTAAAATTCGTGGCGCTTTTAACAAACTTAGCTCGTTAACGGAGGCGGAAAAACGTAAAGGCGTCGTGGCCTGTTCCGCAGGTAATCATGCACAGGGCGTTTCTCTTTCTTGCGCAATGCTGGGTATTGACGGCAAAGTCGTGATGCCGAAGGGCGCGCCAAAGTCAAAAGTGGCGGCCACCTGTGATTATTCGGCGGAAGTGGTGCTCCACGGTGACAACTTCAATGACACCATTGCTAAGGTGAGTGAAATTGTCGAAATCGAAGGCCGCATTTTTATTCCGCCTTACGACGATCCAAAAGTTATTGCCGGACAGGGTACTATTGGTCTGGAAATTATGGAAGATCTGTACGATGTCGATAATGTCATCGTGCCTATTGGCGGCGGCGGTTTAATTGCAGGTATTGCCATTGCGATTAAATCGATTAACCCGACTATTAAAGTTATCGGCGTACAGGCCGAAAATGTTCACGGTATGGCGGCGTCTTATTACGCTGGCGAAATAACCACGCACCGAACGACCGGCACCCTGGCGGATGGTTGTGATGTCTCCCGCCCGGGTAATTTAACCTATGAAATTGTTCGTGAATTAGTCGATGACATTGTTCTGGTTAGCGAAGATGAAATTCGTAACAGCATGATCGCTTTAATTCAGCGCAATAAGGTTATTACTGAAGGCGCTGGCGCACTGGCCTGCGCCGCACTATTAAGCGGGAAATTAGATAGCCATATTCAGAACAGAAAAACGGTCAGTATTATTTCTGGCGGCAATATCGATCTTTCTCGTGTATCACAAATTACGGGTTTAGTTGACGCTTAATCTTTTCGTGAGGATAGGATATGAGTACTACTGATAGCATTGTATCCAGCCAGGCAAAACAGTCGTCATGGCGTAAATCGGACACGACGTGGACGCTGGGTTTATTTGGTACCGCCATTGGCGCCGGGGTGCTGTTTTTCCCTATCCGCGCCGGGTTTGGCGGGCTTATCCCCATTCTGCTGATGCTGGTTTTAGCTTACCCCATTGCGTTCTATTGTCACCGGGCGCTGGCGCGTCTGTGTTTATCCGGATCTAATCCGTCCGGCAATATTACGGAAACGGTCGAAGAGCACTTTGGTAAAACGGGCGGGGTAGTTATCACGTTCCTTTACTTCTTTGCGATTTGTCCGCTGCTGTGGATTTATGGCGTCACCATCACTAACACGTTCATGACGTTTTGGGAAAACCAGTTGCAGATGCCAGCGTTGAATCGCGGTTTCGTGGCGCTGTTCTTGCTGCTGCTGATGGCCTTTGTGATCTGGTTTGGTAAAGATCTGATGGTTAAGGTGATGAGTTACCTGGTATGGCCGTTTATCGCCAGTCTGGTGCTAATCTCATTATCGCTGATTCCTTACTGGAACTCGGCGGTTATCGATCAGGTTGATCTCAGTAATATCGCGCTGACCGGGCATGATGGCATACTGGTTACGGTGTGGCTGGGCATCTCTATCATGGTGTTCTCCTTTAACTTTTCGCCCATCGTCTCTTCCTTCGTGGTGTCTAAGCGGGAAGAGTATGAGAAAGAGTTTGGTCGCGAATTTACCGAGCGTAAATGTTCACAGATCATCTCGCGCGCCAGTATGCTGATGGTCGCCGTGGTGATGTTCTTCGCCTTTAGCTGCCTGTTTACGCTCTCTCCGCAGAACATGGCGGATGCGAAAGCGCAGAACATTCCGGTACTTTCCTACCTGGCCAACCATTTCGCCTCTTTGTCGGGGACAAAATCTACTTTTGCAACGGTGCTGGAGTATGGCGCGTCTATCATCGCGCTGGTTGCTATTTTCAAATCTTTCTTCGGTCACTACCTGGGGACGCTGGAAGGGCTGAACGGCCTGGTGCTGAAATTCGGTTATAAAGGCGATAAAACCAAAGTCTCTATGGGCAAGCTTAACACCATCAGCATGATCTTCATTATGGGGTCTACCTGGGTCGTAGCTTACGCAAACCCGAACATTCTGGACCTGATTGAAGCGATGGGCGCGCCGATTATCGCCTCGCTGTTATGCCTGCTGCCGATGTACGCCATTCGTAAAGCGCCGTCGCTGGCGAAGTACCGTGGCCGTCTGGATAACGTGTTCGTCACCCTGATTGGTTTGCTGACCATCCTGAATATTGTCTACAAATTGTTCTAATCCTCACGTTTAGCCTGCGTTCCGCCCCAGGGCGTGGACGCAGGCTGACATCGACGGAGGCACTACATGAATGAATTTCCGGTCGTTCTGGTCATTAATTGCGGATCATCTTCTATCAAATTCTCTGTACTGGATGTCGCTACCTGTGATGTTTTAATGGCGGGAATAGCAGATGGAATGAATACTGAAAACGCCTTTTTATCTATTAATGGCGATAAGCCGATAAACCTCGCGCACTCTAATTATGAGGACGCGTTAAAAGCCATTGCCTTTGAGCTGGAAAAACGTGATTTAACGGATAGCGTGGCATTAATTGGTCACCGTATCGCGCACGGTGGAGAGCTATTTACGCAGTCCGTCATTATTACCGATGAGATTATCGATAATATTCGTCGGGTATCACCTTTAGCGCCGCTGCATAATTACGCTAATTTAAGCGGCATTGACGCGGCGCGGCACCTTTTCCCGGCCGTGCGTCAGGTGGCGGTATTTGATACCAGTTTCCACCAGACGCTGGCACCGGAAGCCTATTTGTACGGATTGCCGTGGGAATATTTTTCCAGCCTGGGTGTGCGTCGCTACGGCTTTCACGGTACGTCGCATCGCTATGTTTCGCGGCGCGCGTATGAACTGCTTGACCTCGATGAAAAAAACTCGGGTCTGATTGTCGCGCATCTGGGCAATGGGGCGTCTATCTGCGCGGTACGCAATGGTCAGAGCGTGGATACCTCAATGGGGATGACGCCGCTTGAGGGGCTGATGATGGGTACTCGCAGCGGCGACGTTGATTTCGGCGCGATGGCGTGGATAGCCAAAGAAACCGGGCAGACGTTGAGCGATCTGGAGCGAGTGGTGAATAAAGAGTCCGGTTTGCTCGGCATCTCCGGGTTGTCATCCGACCTTAGAGTCCTGGAAAAAGCCTGGCACGAAGGACATGAGCGCGCCCGGTTAGCGATAAAAACATTTGTCCACCGTATCGCCCGTCATATTGCCGGACACGCGGCATCGTTACATCGGCTGGATGGCATTATTTTTACCGGCGGTATTGGTGAAAATTCAGTATTAATTCGCCAGTTGGCCATTGAACATTTGGGCGTACTGGGGCTTACGTTAGACGTTGAAATGAATAAGCAGCCGAATTCTCACGGCGAGCGCATTATTTCCGCTAACCCTTCTCAGGTTATTTGCGCTGTTATTCCCACGAATGAAGAGAAAATGATTGCCCTTGATGCCATTCATTTAGGCAACGTGAAAGCACCAGTGGAATTTGCATAACTTAACGGCTGTTCTGTAGAGAGATTATTTTTCATGAAGGTAAATATCGATACCAGCGATATGCTGTATGCCGAAGCATGGCGTGATTTTAAAGGTACGGACTGGAAAGAAGAAATTAATGTCCGTGATTTTATTCAGCATAACTATACGCCCTATGAGGGGGATGAATCTTTTCTCGCCGACGCGACGCCAGCGACCACGGCGTTGTGGGAAAAGGTGATGGCGGGAATACGTATCGAGAACGCGACCCATGCGCCGGTGGATTTCGATACCAACATCGCGACGACGATTACCGCGCACGATGCGGGGTATATTGAAAAAGATCTGGAAAAAATCGTCGGTTTACAAACGGATAAGCCGCTTAAACGCGCTTTGCATCCGTTTGGCGGCGTTAACATGATTAAAAGTTCATTCCACGCTTATGGCCGCGAAATGGACGCCGATTTTGAATATACCTTTACCGACCTGCGGAAAACCCATAATCAGGGCGTATTCGATGTTTACTCGCCGGATATGCTGCGCTGCCGTAAATCCGGCGTATTAACCGGTTTGCCGGATGGTTATGGTCGCGGGCGCATTATTGGCGATTATCGCCGCGTCGCGCTGTATGGCATCCGTTATCTGGTGCGCGAACGCGAGCTGCAATTCGCCGACCTGCAGTCGAATCTGGAGCGGGGACAGAATCTTGAGGCGACGATTCGCCTGCGTGAGGAGTTGGCGGAGCACCGTCGCGCGCTGCTGCAAATGCAAGAGATGGCGGCGAAATACGGCTATGATATCTCCCGCCCGGCGCGGAACGCGCAGGAAGCGGTACAGTGGCTCTACTTCGCTTATCTGGCGGCGGTAAAATCGCAAAATGGCGGTGCAATGTCGCTGGGAAGAACCGCCTCGTTCCTTGATATCTACATTGAGCGCGATTTCAACGCGGGCCTTCTGACAGAGCAGCAGGCGCAGGAACTGATCGACCATTTCATCATGAAGATCCGCATGGTGCGCTTCCTGCGCACGCCGGAATTTGATTCGCTCTTTTCCGGCGATCCGATCTGGGCCACCGAAGTTATTGGCGGGATGGGGCTCGATGGCCGCACGCTGGTGACGAAGAACTCCTTCCGTTATCTGCATACCCTGCACACGATGGGGCCAGCGCCGGAGCCGAACCTGACCATACTGTGGTCTGAAGCGTTGCCGGTGGCATTCAAAAAATATGCTGCGCAGGTCTCCATCGTGACCTCATCTTTGCAGTATGAAAACGACGATTTAATGCGTACCGACTTTAACAGCGACGATTACGCCATCGCTTGTTGCGTCAGCCCGATGGTCATCGGTAAGCAGATGCAGTTCTTCGGAGCGCGCGCCAACCTTGCCAAAACGTTGCTGTACGCTATCAATGGCGGCGTTGATGAGAAACTGAAAATCCAGGTTGGGCCGAAAACCGCGCCGTTAACGGATGAGGTGCTGGATTACGACACGGTAATGGAGAGCCTCGACCATTTTATGGACTGGCTGGCGGTGCAGTACATTAGCGCGCTGAACATCATTCACTACATGCACGATAAGTACAGCTATGAAGCTTCGCTGATGGCGCTGCACGACCGTGATGTGTATCGGACGATGGCGTGCGGCATCGCCGGACTGTCGGTGGCGGCGGATTCCCTGTCCGCCATCAGGTACGCTCAGGTGAAACCGATTCGCGACGAAAATGGCCTTGCCATCGACTTCGCTATTGAAGGCGAGTATCCGCAGTACGGCAACAACGATGAGCGCGTGGACAGCATCGCCTGCGACCTGGTGAAACGCTTTATGCAAAAAATTAGCGTGTTGCCGACGTATCGCAATGCGGTGCCGACGCAGTCCATTTTGACCATCACCTCGAACGTCGTGTACGGGCAGAAGACTGGCAATACGCCGGATGGACGCCGCGCCGGAACGCCGTTCGCGCCGGGGGCGAACCCGATGCACGGTCGTGACCGCAAAGGAGCGGTAGCCTCGCTGACGTCGGTGGCGAAACTGCCGTTTACCTACGCCAAAGACGGTATTTCGTACACCTTCTCGATTGTGCCTGCGGCGCTCGGGAAAGAAGATGCGGTGCGGAAAACCAATCTGGTCGGCCTGCTGGACGGCTATTTCCATCATGAAGCACAGGTAGAAGGCGGGCAGCATCTGAACGTCAATGTCATGAACCGTGAAATGTTGCTGGATGCGATTGAACATCCGGAAAACTACCCGAACCTGACGATCCGCGTTTCCGGCTATGCCGTGCGCTTCAATGCGCTGACGCGTGAACAGCAACAGGACGTTATTTCGCGCACCTTTACTCAGGCGATGTAACGTGAACGGGGCGATCGTGTGGATCGCCCCGCGACGGATCTTCACTGAACGGTAATCTTAGGGGGAGATATGATTAGCGCATTTGATATTTTTAAGATTGGCATTGGACCTTCAAGCTCCCATACCGTAGGGCCAATGAATGCAGGAAAATGTTTTATCGATCGGCTGATCGACAGCGGCGACCTGCCGCGAACGACGCGCATCACGGTTGATCTTTACGGATCGCTATCGCTGACGGGAAAAGGCCACGCGACCGATACCGCCGTCATTATGGGCCTGGCGGGCAATACGCCGCAGGATGTCAATATTGATAGCATTCCGGCGTTTATCCAGGAGGTTGCCCGCAGCAGCCGTTTATCGGTGGCGGGTGGCGCGCATGTGGTGGATTTTCCCGTCGCCGACAGTATTCTCTTTCACGCTGAAACCCTGGCGCGCCATGAAAACGGTATGCGAATTACCGCCTGGCACGGGCAAACGCCGCTTTTACACAAAACGTATTACTCTATTGGCGGCGGCTTTATTGTCGAAGAGGAACGCTTTGGCCAGTCGCACGACGTAGAAAAATCGGTGCCGTATGATTTTCATTCCGCCAGCGAACTGTTGACGCTGTGTGAAAGACAGGGGTTCTCGGTTTCCGGCCTGATGATGCAAAATGAACTGGCGTTGCGGAGCAAAGAGCAGATTGACGCTGGCTTTGCCCGCATCTGGCAGGTGATGGCGACCGGAATTGAACGTGGCATGAATACTGAGGGCGTGCTGCCGGGGCCGCTGAACGTTCCACGCCGCGCGGTAGCGTTACGGCGTCTGCTGGTTTCCAGCGATAATCTCTCCCGCGATCCGATGAACGTCATCGACTGGATTAACATGTTCGCCCTGGCCGTGAGCGAAGAGAACGCGGCGGGTGGGCGAGTGGTCACCGCGCCGACCAACGGCGCGTGCGGCATTATTCCCGCGGTGCTGGCCTATTACGACAAATTCCGTCGTCCGGTCAATGCCAACTCTATCGCCCGTTATCTGCTGTCGGCGGGGGCAATTGGCATGCTGTACAAGATGAACGCCTCGATATCCGGCGCGGAAGTGGGGTGTCAGGGTGAGGTTGGCGTCGCGTGTTCGATGGCGGCGGCGGGGCTGACAGAACTGCTGGGCGGCAGCCCGGCGCAGGTCTGTATTGCGGCGGAAATTGCGATGGAGCATAACCTTGGCCTCACCTGTGACCCGGTGGCGGGTCAGGTACAAATCCCTTGTATTGAACGTAATGCGATTAACGCCGTTAAAGCGGTAAATGCGGCGCGAATGGCGCTACGCCGTACCTCTGAACCGCGGGTTTCGCTCGATAAAGTAATCGAAACCATGTACGAAACGGGTAAAGACATGAACGACAAATATCGCGAGACGTCGCGCGGCGGTCTGGCGATTAAAGTCGTTTGTGGATAGGCCCGACAGGCGCAGAGTGAGCAGGCTATGGGATAACGTAGAAGACAGAAGTTGAGAAAAGGGCGCACCAAAGTGCGCCCTTTTTTGTTGTGATACGCGTCAAATAGAGAAAATAACAACATTAAACCAATAGTAAATAGAAAAGAATTCTTAACCCACAAGAAATGCAGGCGTTTTATTGGTAAGTTTTTCTCTTATCGTGCGCGTATGATTTTCTTATTACAAGAAAGTACCTGCACCTCACGTTCTGCATATCGCCTTGCTGCGGCACGAAAAATAAAAAAAACCTCTACCTACACATTGAGCGAGAATTTTATGGAATCGGCAAGTAATACCAGCGTAATCCTCGACGCATCAGCCCCGGCGCGTCGGGCAGGGATGACAGAAAGCGAATGGCGTGAAGCCATCAAATTTGATAGTACCGACACCGGTTGGGTCATTATGAGTATCGGGATGGCGATTGGCGCAGGGATCGTTTTTCTTCCTGTCCAGGTTGGCCTGATGGGACTTTGGGTCTTTTTACTCTCTTCTATTATTGGCTATCCGGCCATGTACCTGTTCCAGCGGCTGTTTATTAATACGCTGGCGGAATCCCCGGAATGTAAAGACTACCCCAGCGTGATCAGCGGCTATCTGGGCAAAAACTGGGGTATTTTATTAGGCGCGCTGTACTTTGTGATGCTCGTCATCTGGATGTTCGTCTATTCTACGGCGATTACTAACGACAGCGCCTCTTATCTGCATACTTTCGGCGTAACGGAAGGATTGCTTTCCGATAGTCCATTTTATGGTCTGGTGCTGATCTGCATCCTGGTGGCGATTTCCTCACGCGGTGAAAAATTACTGTTCAAAATCTCCACCGGCATGGTGCTGACCAAGCTACTGGTAGTGGCGGCGCTGGGCGTCTCCATGGTGGGTATGTGGCATCTGTATAACATTGGCGCGCTGCCGCCGATGGCCCTGCTGATTAAAAACGCCATTATTACCCTGCCATTTACGCTGACCTCGATTTTGTTTATCCAGACGTTAAGCCCAATGGTGATCTCTTACCGTTCACGCGAAAAATCTATTGAGGTCGCACGTCATAAAGCGCTGCGCGCCATGAATATCGCGTTTGGCGTCCTGTTCGTTACCGTCTTTTTCTATGCGGTTTCCTTTACCCTGGCGATGGGGCATGACGAAGCGGTGAAAGCCTATGAGCAGAATATTTCCGCCCTGGCGATCGCCGCGCAATTTATTAGCGGCGATGGCGCAGGCTGGGTCAAAGTGGTTAGCGTAATTCTGAACATCTTTGCCGTCATGACCGCCTTCTTTGGCGTTTACTTAGGATTCCGCGAAGCGACGCAAGGCATTGTGATGAATATCCTGCGCCGCAAAATGCCCGCCGAGAAGATTAAGGAAAATCTGGTACAGCGCGGCATTATGATTTTCGCTATTTTGCTGGCCTGGAGCGCCATTGTGCTCAACGCGCCGGTACTGAGCTTCACCTCTATTTGTAGCCCTATCTTCGGTATGGTGGGCTGTTTAATTCCGGCATGGTTGGTCTACAAGGTTCCCGCATTGCACAAATATAAAGGCGCTTCGTTGTACCTGATTATTATTACCGGTCTGCTGCTATGCGTTTCTCCGTTCCTGGCATTCTCTTGATATACCTGAGATTAAGGTTGTTGTTATGTTTGAATCTAAAATAAATCCATTGTGGCAAAGTTTTATCCTGGCCGTACAGGAAGAAGTAAAACCGGCGCTGGGGTGTACTGAGCCAATTTCACTGGCGCTGGCGGCAGCGGCGGCGGCGGCTGAACTTGACGGCACAGTTGAACGCATTGACGCGTGGGTTTCGCCTAATCTGATGAAAAATGGTATGGGCGTTACCGTTCCAGGAACGGGAATGGTAGGGCTACCGATCGCCGCGGCGCTTGGCGCGTTGGGCGGTGATGCGAAAGCCGGGTTGGAGGTGCTAAAAGACGCTTCCGCTAAAGCCGTTGCCGATGCAAAAGCGATGCTGGCCGCCGGACATGTCGCAGTGATGTTGCAGGAGCCATGTAACGATATCCTGTTTTCACGGGCGAAAGTGTATAGCGGCGATAGCTGGGCATGTGTCACGATCGTCGGCGATCATACAAATATTGTGCGGATAGAAACCGACAAGGGCGTGGTATTTACCCAGGCCGATAATGCGCAGGAAGAAGAAAAAACCTCGCCACTGGGAGTGCTGTCTCATACCTCGCTGGAAGAGATCCTGGCGTTTGTGAATGCGGTGCCCTTTGACGCTATTCGCTTTATTCTCGATGCGGCCAGGCTAAACGGCGCGTTGTCGCAGGAGGGACTGCGTGGTTCCTGGGGGCTGCATATTGGTTCGACGCTGGCCAAACAGTGCGATCGCGGTCTGCTGGCGAAAGATCTCTCCACGGCGATTTTGATCCGTACCAGCGCGGCGTCAGACGCCAGAATGGGCGGCGCCACGTTGCCCGCGATGAGCAACTCCGGCTCCGGCAACCAGGGGATTACCGCCACGGTGCCAGTCATGGTGGTGGCTGAACATGTCGGCGCCGATGACGAACGCCTGGCGCGCGCGCTAATGTTATCGCATTTGAGCGCTATCTATATTCACCATCAGCTTCCGCGTTTGTCGGCTCTGTGCGCGGCAACCACGGCGGCGATGGGCGCGGCGGCGGGTATGGCGTGGCTGATAGATGGTCGTTATGACACTATCGCAATGGCTATCAGCAGTATGATCGGCGATGTCAGCGGGATGATTTGCGATGGCGCGTCGAATAGCTGCGCGATGAAAGTCTCTACCAGCGCGTCGGCGGCGTGGAAAGCCGTACTGATGGCGTTGGATGATACGGCGGTGACCGGAAACGAAGGGATTGTGGCGCACAATGTCGAACAATCTATTGCGAATTTGTGTTCGCTGGCGTGTCGCTCAATGCAGCAGACAGACAAGCAGATCATCGAGATTATGGCCAGTAAAGCGCATTAATAATAACGCCCCGGCATGTCGTCGGGGCAGCGTGCTGCCCGATGGCGCTGCGCTTATCGGGTCTACCTGTTATCAGCCGGAGCGGGCGCTTGCGCCGCCATCCGGCATGATTTCAGGCTGCGGCCTCTTCTTCTGCCAGCCGGGCTTCGGCGTCCGCCACGATGGCTTCCAGTTCGGTTAGCATCTCTTCATAGCCCAGCGGCACAGTGGCGCTCATCGCCTCCTGTACGGCAGGTTTTACCACGGGCTGACGTTTCTTCGCCGATTTTTTGCTCATCTTGCGACTCCTTTTCTGGCTGACTACACCGGTAAATCTACCAGTAATGCGCGCAGCGGCGTATCGGCAACCAGCGTAATGTTAGGTTCATCACGAATAAATGCGCCATCTCCGCAGGTTAACGCCTCGCGTTCTTCGTTGTGCGTCATCGCGTGGAACGTACCGTGAATCGACTGCAAATAGGCGCGCGGCCCGTGAAGCTGGAAATTAAGCGATTCGCCTTTCTCCAGCGTAATATGATGTACCCATACCTGTTGGCGCAGTTGTAAGCTGTTTTGCTCACCGTCGGGCGAGGCAAGAAGCTGTTGTTGCGCCGCCAGGAGTGGGATTTTTTGTACCAGCGCGTTTTCCCGTTCAGGACAGGCGTCAAGCCACAGTTGCATTCGGGTTAACGGCTTAACTTTGCTGAGATTATGTTCGCTGTAGCTAATGCCTGGCTGCGCGGCGAGCAGTAGCGCTTCGCCCGCTTTAGCCTGTACATGGTTGCCGTCGCTGTCGCGGTATTCCGCTTCGCCGTCCAGAATCAGGTTTAAAATATCCACCTTTGGATAAGTTCGAGGCTGAAAAGAGGCGCCCGGCGCCAGCACTTCCTGGTTCAGTACGCGCAACGACGCGTAGCCCAGCAGTGTAGGGTCGAAATAGTGTCCAAAGGAGAAGGTATAGCGGGCCTGTAGCCATCCGTAGTCTGCCTGTCCACATTGTTTGGCGGTTCGGGTCGTAATCATCGTTATTAACCTCTCTTTACTTCCTTTTATGTTAAGGGGCTGGACGCTGCATTGTTAGCCAGATATTCTGCCCGGTATGTTCAAATTTCCTGAATGAGAACGTTATGGCTAAAGAGAGAGCGCTGACGCTTGAAGCATTGCGTGTGATGGACGCCATTGACCGCCGGGGCAGTTTTGCCGCAGCGGCTGATGAGTTGGGGCGGGTGCCCTCCGCGCTGAGTTACACCATGCAGAAGCTGGAAGAAGAGTTGGACGTTGTACTGTTCGATCGCTCCGGCCATCGTACAAAATTCACCAACGTCGGACGTATGCTGCTGGAACGCGGGCGGGTATTGCTGGAAGCGGCAGACAAGTTAACGACGGATGCTGAAGCGTTGGCCCGCGGTTGGGAAACGCATCTGACGCTGGTCACTGAAGCTCTGGTACCGACGCCTGCTTTTTTTCCGCTGATCGACCGGCTGGCTGCTAAAGCCAATACGCAGCTTTCATTGATTACCGAAGTACTGGCTGGCGCATGGGAGCGGCTTGAGCAGGGACGGGCGGATATCGTTATCGCTCCGGATATGCATTTTCGATCGTCGTCGGAAATTAACTCCCGTAAGTTGTATACGTTAATGAATGTGTATGTCGCCGCGCCTGACCACCCTATTCATCAGGAGCCGGAGCCGCTTTCGGAAGTGACGCGGGTTAAATACCGCGGCGTAGCGGTAGCGGATACCGCGCGCGAGCGGCCGGTATTAACGGTGCAACTGCTGGATAAGCAGCCACGTCTGACGGTAAGCACGATTGAAGATAAACGTCAGGCGCTGCTGGCCGGGCTTGGCGTCGCGACCATGCCATATTCGATGGTGGAACAGGATATTGCCGAAGGGCGGCTACGCGTGGTCAGCCCGGAATCGACCAGCGAAATCGATATTATTATGGCCTGGCGGCGCGACAGTATGGGAGAGGCAAAAGCCTGGTGCCTGCGGGAAATACCTAAGCTATTCGCCGGAAAATAAATAGCGCGCGGCGCTTTAAAAGCGGCGCCGCGCCGCCATCAGGAAAAACGTTTCGGATCGGGGCCGAAGCGGTTGTCGCCTGGCGTACCATTCTGGCAGTTGAACGCGATGATGATAAGCCAGCCGATAATGGGGATAAGTAGCAACAGTAGCCACCATGCGGAGCGGTCAGTGTCATGCAGACGACGGAACTGCACGGCCCACCACGGTAAAAAGATCAGAACGCCGTAAATGGTGGTCAGAACGCCTTCACCCCCGGCGCGTTGCCAGCCAAGCATGGCGTCCAGCAGGCCCAACACAAAGGTAAAGATGATATTGACCAGAATAAACATCCAGTACTCTTTGCGTCGCGCGCGGCCGCCAAATCCCAGATAATTTTTTAAAACCTTTAAATACCAATCCATTTTCGCCTCAATAATGGTTCAATCACTTGTTTTTAAAGTAATCAAACTAAGAATAGCCGCGAATGAAATGTTGGTAAATATTTGTGGTATTTATTAATAAGGCGTCCCGGAGGACGCCTGAAATTAGCCAAAGCGCACGTCGCGCCCGTGAGGTTCGAGCAGATCCTGCCACGGTCCGATAGAAATGATGCCTGTGGGGTTAATCGTTTTATGGCTACGGAAATAGTGGTGACGAATATGGTCCATATTAACGGTTTCAGCAATGCCCGGTATTTGATAGATATCGCGCAGGAAACCGTACAGATTCAGGTAGTCGCTGATTCGGTATTTGTCGCATTTGAAATGAGTCGCGTAAACCGGATCAAAGCGTACCAGGGTCGTCCATAAGCGGATATCCGCCTCGGTCAACTGGTCGCCCGTCAGATAGCGGTGCTGTCCGAGAATCTGCTCCAGGCGCGCCAGCGCAGTAAACACCTTTTCTACCGCTTCATCATACGCTTGCTGGCTGGTGGCGAAGCCTGCTTTATAAACGCCGTTATTAACGTTGTCATAAATCCAGCCGTTTAACTCGTCAATTTTGCTTTGCAGCGCGGGGGGGTAGTAATCCCCGGCTTTAGCGCCCAGCCCATCGAAAGCGGAGTTAAACATACGAATGATTTCGGCGGACTCGTTGCTGACGATAGTATGATTTTTTGTATCCCATAAGACCGGTACGGTGACGCGGCCGCTGTAGTGTGGATCGGCGTGCAGATACAACTGGTAGAGAAATTCATGCTGATAGAGGGTATCGCCGGTGGCCGCCGGAAAAGTATCATCAAACGTCCAGCCGTTTTCCAGCATCAATGGATTCACGACGGAAACCGGAATAAACGGCTCCAGACCTTTCAGTTTACGGAAAATGAGCGTGCGATGCGCCCAGGGGCAGGCAAGGGAAACGTACAGATGGTAACGATCTTTTTCTGCGGCGAATCCGCCTTCGCCGGAAGGTCCGGGCGCGCCGTCAGCGGTAAGCCAGTTGCGGAAAGCCGACGCTGAACGCTGAAATTTCCCCCCGGAAGATTTGGTGTCATACCAGGTGTCGTGCCAGACGCCATCGATCAGTTGTCCCATGTCTCTCTCCTTCAGATGACAAAAGCGAGGCGCTATTCCCTCGCTTTTTTAATTGAGTATAGATTGCTTACCACTTTTTATTCAGCAGACGGTCAAGGCTGAACGCGCCAGGCCCGGTTAACGCCAGTAATAAGAATCCGCCGGCAATGGTCAGGTTTTTCATAAACATCAGCGAGTTTACACCTTCTGCAAAATTGCTATGGAAGATCAATGCCGTCAGCAACGTAAAACCAGCGGTAAAAAGCGCAGTGGTGCGGGTGAGGAACCCCAGTAGAATCGCCAGACCGCCGCCGAACTCAAGCAGTATGGTGAGCGGCAGCAGGAATCCTGGTACGCCCATCGCTTCCATATACTGTTGTGTGCCCGCATAGCCGCTAATTTTTCCCCATCCTGCGGTAATAAACAGAACTGGCATTAAAATACGCGCTATCAGTACACCAACATCTTCTAATTTTTTCATTTTATTCTCCAGGGGGCCGATTCGGCGGCTGCTGCTATTTTCATGAGCAATGACGCGGTTTGGCGCATCATTGTTATCGCTGGAGAGAATCATAAACGTGGCGTGCAGGAATTGTTAGCAAGGAAAATTGCCAAATTTTTTCAAAAAATTTGAGTGATTGCTAAAGAGACGATATGCATAAAAGTATCGCGCCACCAGGTGATAACCTGATGGCGCGATGCTATAAAAGAAAAGATATTAACCGCGGAGCTGTTGTTGACGGAGGGTAGTTTTTACCAGGCGCCAGGCGCTCCAGATACCCAGGCCGCGTTTCGCCCAGCGTACCAACATATTAGGATGACGGATGGTCCAGATGGCCATTACGCTGCTACCGACCAGCGCCCAGGAGCGCAGGCTTAACACCGTATTCCAGCCGCGATCGTACGCGCCGGTGGTCTCCAGCCAGTCGCGACGGCTGGCGGACAGATCCAGCCGTTGCTGCTGGATCTGACTGAGAAGCAGCGCTTTACGTTTTTCGCGTTCGCCTTTGCTGCTCACGACTGATCGTCCTCCAGAATTTGCCGATCGTTAGCCAGTTCGTGCCGCGTATGGCGCAATAGCGTGGACTGACGCGCTTTGCGCAAAGTCCAGATGCCGCCGATTAGCGCAAGCACTAACAGCACAACTGTGGTAGCGATCATCGCGTTCAAACGGTACTGAGGATCGATAGCCCAGATGACCAGAACCATCAGGCTCATTAAGCCAAACGCCGCGAAGAGCATGGTAAGACCTACCATCAGCAAAAGCTGAAAGAGGTTCGCTTTCTCTTCTTCCAGTTCTACTACCGCCAGTCGCAGCCGGGTTTCCACCATCTCAACGATAATGGTGACAATCCGCTGCCCGATACCCAGTACGCTTTTGCCTGGTCCTTGTGCCTGTCGAGAGTCCGCCATAATTAACGACGCGTCAGCAGTACGCCCAACACCAGACCGACAGCGGCGCCAATGCCTACGCCTGTCCAGGGATTTTCGCGCACATAATCATCGGCACGGGCGGCGGCGACGCGAGTCTGTTTGGCAATCACATCACCCGTTTCACCCAGGCGGTAACGGCTCTCTTTCAGCGCGCGCTCGGCTTTGCTACGAATCTTACTCAACTCTTCTTTCGACTTTTCGCCCGAAGAGCTCAGCACTTCTTCAAGCGTATCGGTCAGGGATTTCAACTCAGCGCGCAGATGTTCCGTAGTGTTATCTTTCGACATAGTTTTCTCCAGGTGAGTGAGTATTTACATTCGGCGTTAATTTAGTAGTCTCTGGCCTCAAGTTTTTTTAGCTCATCCTGAGCCTCGGCCAGCTTACGTTCACGTTTGTCTATTTTATCCGCATCGCCTTTTGCTTTTGCCTCGGCTAAATCACGTTGGCGTTCGGCTACCTCTTCTTTTTGCTCAGCGACCTTTTTCTGATGCTCGGCGCGCAGCTTGCTGTCAGTACAATTGGCGCGTACTTCGCTGAGCGCCTTGTTCAGACCCTCAATACGGCGCTGATTGTTGTGCTTTTCAGCGTAGCTAATTTCCTTTTGTATATCCTGCTCTTTTTCCTGACAAAGCGAATTAGCGTAGCTACCGGCGCTAAGTGTAAAAAGCGTGATAGCCAAAGCGATGCGGTATTTCATTCCTGAACTTTCCCTTATGTTCGGACCCGTTGTCCGGGGCGGTGATCCCGATAATAACGCGGTGGGTTAAACACCGCTTTATTAATCATAGTCATTAAACAATGAAATCACCAAAGTGAGTGATATGATTCGGATTCCTGGAGATTAGCCAAAGCGGTGTGAGCTTTCCCGTAAGCGGGACAGCCACTGTACCGTTTCGTTGTCATCGTCCTGCTGAGCGACGACATAACCGTGTGGTAACGTTTGATCAAGCACTGTTTTTGCTGCGGCGCTTTGCGCAGGGGAATCGAAGGTAATGAGCAACATGTCATTTTTAGGCGTAATGCTTTTAAAATGAATGCCGTTCGCATCCAGATGATGCAGAACTGAGAAGCCGTCTGGCATACTGGCGCCCAGGTTAACCGCGCGAATGGCCAGCGTCGACTCTTGCTGACGCAGCGTTGACCACGTCATCATGAGTATGGTCAGCATCAGTAGAAAAGCGCTGATCCAAATGAGTTGTCGGGCAGTTATGCGTGGTTTAAGCATAAGTTATCCCCGGCTCCCATACTTCTTTTTCCACAGCATGACCAGTGAACCCGCCAGGCCAAAAAAGAGCAGCACCACGGGCAGCAGCATCAGGCATGACATTAGCTGATCTTCATACTTCATAAAGACGGGCGTTTTGCCCAGCAGATAGCCCAGCGACGTCAGGATAAGCACCCACAACAAGCCGCTCATCCAGTTGAAGAACTGAAAGCGCGCGTTATTCAGGCCGGATATGCCGGCAATGGTGGGCAGCAGCGTTCTGACAAACGCGATAAAACGGCCTATCAATAGTGCCGACAGGCCGTGTTTATGGAAAAGGTGATGGGCGCGTTGATGATAATGTGCGGGGAGATGAGAGAGCCAGTTTTGCACGGTGCGGGTATTCCCCAGCCAGCGGCCCTGAATATAGCTGACCCAGCAACCCAGGCTGGCCGCGACGGTAAGCAGCAAAATGGTTTGTGGATAACCCATCGCGCCTTTGGCGATCAGCACGCCGACCAGGATCAACAGGCTGTCGCCAGGCAAAAAGGCGGCAGGGAGCAGCCCATTTTCCAGAAACAAAATCATAAATAACACAAAATATAACATGCCAATCATGGAAGGATTGGCCAGTGTTTCAAAGTCCTGAGCCCACAGGGCATTCAGCAATTGAGTCAGTAGTTCCATTCAGTATTCCTGGAGAATCGGTTAACGTCACGCCGGTGATCTGAGGTTTGCACTGCCGCAACAGAGTTGGAGTTTTTATCAGCGTTGCGGAAACGGCAAATTCGCGGCCTGAACTATTCCTTGTTAAGTTGTGAAGTAAGCAAGCACTAACACACAAAAATTCAAAATGCATCTAATTGTAACAAAGGTCAACGAAGTCCGTTATAGAAATTACGCGTCGTTGAGCTTTGATTTTGCTTATCGCAAGGGAGGGTGGCGAGAGGATTTACACAGGCTGACACTTTATACTGTACGCTGACCGAGCGCCGCGGCAGACGCCATCTACATATAACGTTACGCGAGGATGTTGCGCGTGAACATCAATTCGCTTTCCGTCACAGCCTACGGATTGGGAGATTCAGATCTATCGTTACGCCGGATGGCATACGCCATCCGGCATCAATAATCACTTAGCTACGCAAGGCGTTATTCGCCAGACGTTCGTCCTCTGCCTGGCAGGCTGCCGCAGTGAACAGAACATCGGTAGATGAGTTCAGCGCCGTTTCACACGAATCCTGCAATACGCCGATAATAAAGCCGACCGCTACTACCTGCATCGCGATATCGTTCGGGATGCCAAACATGTTGCACGCCAGCGGGATCAGCAGCAATGAACCGCCTGCCACGCCGGAGGCGCCGCAAGCACACAGCGAGGCCACCACGCTCAGCAGCAGCGCTGTAGGCAGATCCACCGGGACGCCTAACGTATGGACTGCCGCCAACGTCAGAACCGTAATGGTAATTGCCGCGCCGGCCATATTGATGGTGGCGCCCAGCGGAATGGAAACGGAGTAAGTATCCCTGTCCAGATTCAGCTTTTCGCACAGCGCCATATTCACTGGAATATTGGCGGCAGAGCTGCGGGTAAAGAAGGCATAAACGCCGCTTTCACGCAGGCAGGCGAACACCAGCGGATAAGGGTTGCGACGAATTTTCCAGAATACCAACAGCGGGTTGACCACCAGCGCGACCAGCAGCATACAGCCAATCAAGACGACCAGCAGGTGCGCATAGCCCCACAGGGTGGAGAAGCCGGTGGTTGCAAGCGTTGATGAAACCAGACCAAAAATACCGATTGGCGCGAAACGGATCACCAGTTTCACCATAAAGGTCACGGCGTTAGACATATCGTTCACGAGGTTTTTGGTAGTTTCATTGCCATGACGCAGGGCAAATCCCAGACCGACGGCCCATACCAGAATCCCGATATAGTTAGCGTTCAGCAGCGCGTCGATGGGGTTCGACACCATACTCATCAGCAGACCGCGCAGGACTTCTACAATGCCGGACGGCGGCACGATATCCTGGGCGCTACTGGACAGATGCAGCGTTGAAGGGAAGGCGAAGCTGAACACAACGGCCGCCAGCGCGGCTGAAAAGGTGCCTAGCAGGTAAAGAAAGAGAATAGGGCGAATATTGGTTTTTTGACCGTGCTGGTGGTTGGCGATCGAGGCCATGACCAGCATCAGCACCAGAACGGGGGCGACCGCTTTTAAGGCGCCGACGAACAGGGTGCCAAGCAAGCCAACCGCTTCCGCCGCAGGCTTAGAAATCCATGCCAGTAAAATCCCCAGTACCAGACCCACTAAAATTTGTTTAACCAGACTGCCTTGCGCTAAACGCTGCAGTAGCCCTGATGCTCGTTGCGTAGCCATTTCATGTTCCTTGTATTGTGTTGCTGGTCATCCCCTGCACGCTCTTACGGCGCATCTTTCAGGATGTAACAAAGTGTTTGCCTGGTTGAGTATAAGGAAAGTTGAAGGTTCGGGAAGCGAAATATCCTGGATTTTTTGCTGTGATCATGTTTTATAACTTTATATTAACAGTATTGTGACATGTTAAACAAAAACGCCCGACAGGTGTGCGCTGCCGGGCGTTTTTGACGGGGCAGGTTTACCCCGATAAAAGATTATTGCGCTCGTAGTTTCTTATCGCGCTGATGGTTAACCCAGGCGTTAATCACCAGCGTAATGGTCAGAATACCAAACACTACGCCCAGCGAAATCGCGATAGGAATATGGTAGAAGTCGACGATCAGCATCTTAATGCCGATAAAGACCAGAATGACCGCCAGACCATATTTCAGCATCGAGAAGCGTTCCGCCACGCCGGACAGCAGGAAGTACATCGCGCGCAGTCCTAAGATGGCAAACAGGTTAGAGGTCAGTACGATGAACGGGTCGGTGGTGACCGCAAAGATCGCCGGAATACTGTCAACGGCGAAGATCACATCGCTGAACTCAACCATAATCAGCACCAGCAGCAGCGGCGTGGCATACAGCAGGCCGTTTTTACGTACGAAAAAGTGCTCGTTCTCGATCGTATCAGTCATGCGCAAATGCCCGCGCAGCCAACGCACCATCGGTTTTTCGCCAATGCCGGATTCGTCTTCCTTCGCCAGCGCCATTTTTACGCCGGTAAACAGCAGGAAGGCACCGAACACATACAGCAGCCATTCGAACTGAGTGATAAGCCAGGTACCGGCGAAAATCATGATAGTACGCAACACGATCGCGCCAAGAACCCCATACACCAGCACCCGGCGTTGCAGAGCCGGAGGGACGGAGAAATAGCTAAACAGCATCAGCCAGACAAAGACGTTATCTACGGCCAGCGACTTTTCAATCAGATAGCCGGTAAGGAACGCTAATGCCTGCGGGTCAGCAACTTCGCGCCCTTGCGTTTCAGCCAGATACCACCAGAAAGCGGCGTTAAACAGTAGCGAGAGCGTTACCCACAGGATTGACCATCCTGCCGCTTGTTTCATCGACATAGCATGTGCGCCACGGCGTCCCTGCAACAACAGGTCGATGGATAGCATTATCACCACAACAACCGCGAATCCACCCCATAATAATGGCGTACCAACAGTATTCATTATTTCTCCCCATGCAAAAAAAAAACGGCTAACGCCGAATGGCATTAGCCGCTGCTTTTATGCATAGACCTTGCCATTCGGCAAGGTCTCACTTACAACAATAAAGGAATACGCTGACGCATTCCTTTATGGCTGCCCGGTGACCGGATGTGGTTTTGCACACATCGTAATGACGATCGACCGGCAATGAAGTTACTCCCCTTTGCGCGTAACAAAGTATGACAGGCCACGCGTAGAGTCAATGACCTGTAACATATGATTTACATAATTTTACGCAGTAAGGGGATGGGTCAGATCGTCCGCCGGGAAGATGACCCCGGTTTGACGGCGTATTTCTGTCAGCCATTTTGCCGTGGCGCGACTTAGCGACAACCCCGGATGTTCCACGGCGTGGTTTTCAATAAGCTGGGCAAACGCCCCGGCTTCATACAGCATGGTATTAATATGCTGAGGCTGGGTCAGATCCTGCATCAGCGCGCCGCGCGGCGCAAAACACACTTTCTGGCATTCCGACAGCTTTTCAATGACCAGCGATCCCCTCTCGCCCTGAATTTCACTGGCCAGTACCGAGTCGCTGACTTTGGAATGCTGTAGCGTGACGCTAAAATCGCCGTAATCCATAACCACGACGCCGTGCGCATCTACTCCGCTTTCCAATAAATTCGCCGACGCCTGAACGCTGCGCGGTTCGCCCCATAGCGCGATCGCCGACGCCAGACAGTAATACCCGATATCCATAATCGAACCATTGGAGAAGGCCGGATTAAACGTATTCGGATTTTCACCGTTCAGATAGCGCTGATAACGTGAAGAGTACTGGCAGTAATTTAGGAATGCTTTATGCATTCTGCCGATTTTCGGCAACGATTCCCGCAGCAGCAGGAAATTGGGCAGGCAGGCGGTTTTAAAGGCTTCAAACAGTACCCGCTGATTATCGCGCGCGCAGGCGATAGCGGCATCAACCTCCGCCAGGTTAGAAGCCAGCGGCTTTTCGCACATGACATGTTTTTTATGCTGCAAAAAGCGCTGCGTCTGGGAGAAATGCAGGGAATTCGGGCTGGCGATATAAACCGCCTCAATCGCGTCGCTTTGCGCCATCGCTTCCAGCGAGGTAAACAGATGCTCGACGGGATAATCATTTGCGAAAGACTGCGCCTGTTCAAGACTACGGGAGTAAACGGCGGCGAGCCTGAATTTGCCGGTTTCATGGGCGGCGTCGACAAACTGGCGCGTGATCCAGTTAGTCCCAATTACAGCGAAACGTATCATAAACGTCAGCGGACTCCAGAAAGGGATTTTCGTCAATGTAGCACGCCTTTCCGCCCTTGCCAGTGCGCTGCGACGCACTCTGGCATTTTACTGGCGAGAAGGGCACCCGTGTGCGCTATCAGCCCCAATAGTGACGCCAGCGCCCAGATATTTAGGCTGACGATGCAAAATTTTGGCATCCAGCACTGCGCTAACCCGCGCCAGCTTTTCCCGAAGTCGTGTGTAGGTTCCGTGCCTTTTATTCAGATCCGGCGCGTTAACGCCGATAGCGTCAATGCCATATTGTTGCGCCAGCCAGATCGCCCGTTGATTATGAAATGCTTGCGAGATAATCGTAATGCGGCTTTCGCCAAACACTTTCCGGGCGCGAACCACGGAGTCCAGCGTGGAGAATCCGGCATAATCACAAAAAATGGCCGCTTCCGGCACACCTTTCGCTATCAGCGCCTGCTGCATCGCCGAAGGTTCATCGTACTCTTTTTTGCCGTTATCGCCGCTGACTAACAGCCACTTCACTTTACCGGCGTGATACAACGCGGCGGCAGTATTAATCCGCCGGGTAAAATACCGATTGCCGGGTTTAGCGCCTAACACCAGCCCGACGTTGCGGGCGGGAACGGTCTGAATATCATTCCATGTCAGATGCTGTGAGGCGTTGACGATAAGCCAGTTAGAATAGAAAAGCGCGACGCCTGCCGCGACAAGCAGAAAACACGCCACTGTTAACGCCCGGCGTGTAAAACAGAGGCGGCGGATAAAACGGGCACATTGTGGGAGCATGGTCGTTGCGCGGTTCCGTTGGCGGTGGATAAAAAATACCCTCTACAGATCGTCATCCTTGACGTGGCGGCAGGCAATGAGCGAAATGTGAACGCGCCGATTTTATGCCCACGCCGTTAAAAAGATACGGGGGAAGGGGCATTTTCAGAATTTATTGTGCCGACAGCGCCTGATGCGTCAGCCACAGTCGCGTATCAAACTCCAGTTGATGGTACTGCGGTTCCATATGGCAGCAGAGCTGATAAAACGCTTTGTTATGATCTTTCTCTTTCAGGTGCGCCAGCTCGTGAACCACAATCATCCGTAAGAATGGCTCCGGAGCGTTGCGAAACACGGTAGCGACGCGGATCTCCGCCTTTGCCTTGAGCTTGCCGCCCTGAACGCGCGAGACAGCGGTATGCAGTCCCAGCGCATTTTTCAGCACATGGATCTTGCTGTCATACATCACTTTATTAATGGGCGGCGCATTGCGTAGAAACTGACTTTTCAGTTCCTGAGTATAGTGATATAGCGCTTTGTCAGTGGCGTAATCATGCGCGCCGGGATAACGTTTTTCCAGCACTGCTCCCAGGCGCTGCTCGGCGATTAAGGCGCGCACCTGGGCAAGGAGATGTTCCGGATACCCCTGAAGGTAAGTTAGTGAGGTCATCAAAGCTCCATGTTGCTGATAAAAAGTGTATACTCACGCACCCTTTTCAGGGATAACGCCGCAATTTTACCATTCAGGAGGCCTAATGAGCCACGTAGACGACGGTTTCCGTTCACTGACGCTGAAACGTTTTCCGCAAACGGATGATGTTAACCCGCTTCTGGCGTGGGAGGCGGCCGATGAGTATCTGCTGCAACAGTTGGATGAGACGGAAATTCGCGGCCCGGTGCTGATCCTGAATGATACGTTTGGCGCGCTAAGCTGTGCGCTGGCGGAACATTCGCCATATAGTATTGGCGATTCATATTTAAGCGAACTGGGTACGCGAGAGAATTTACGTCATAACGGCATCGCGGAGTCCAGCGTAACGTTTCTCGACAGTACCGCTGACTACCCGCAGGCGCCGGGCGTGGTATTGATTAAGGTACCGAAAACACTGGCGTTGCTGGAACAGCAGTTACGCGCTTTGCGTAAGGTCGTTACGGCGCAAACGCGTATTATCGCCGGCGCGAAAGCGCGTGATATTCATACCTCTACGCTGGAACTGTTTGAAAAAGTGCTGGGCCCAACCACGACGACGCTGGCGTGGAAGAAAGCGCGCCTGATTAACTGTACCTTCAGTCATCCGCAACTGGCCGACGCGCCGCAAACGCTAAGCTGGAAACTGGAAGATACAGGCTGGACGATTCACAACCACGCGAATGTGTTTTCTCGTACCGGATTGGATATCGGCGCGCGCTTCTTTATGCAGCATTTGCCGGAAAACCTCGACGGGGAGATTGTCGATCTCGGCTGTGGCAATGGGGTGATTGGCCTGAGCTTACTGGCGAAAAATCCGCAGGCGAAAGTGGTATTTGTCGATGAATCGCCGATGGCGGTAGATTCCAGCCGTTTGAATGTAGAAACGAACCTGCCGGAAGCGTTCGAGCGCTGCGAATTTATGATCAACAACGCGCTCTCCGGCGTGGAGCCGTTCCGTTTTAACGCTGTGTTCTGCAACCCGCCGTTCCACCAGAAACATGCGCTGACGGATAATATCGCCTGGGAGATGTTCCATCATGCCCGCCGCTGCCTGAAAATCAACGGCGAACTGTATATTGTGGCGAACCGCCATCTGGACTATTTCCACAAGCTGAAGAAGATTTTCGGTAATTGCGCGACGATAGCAACCAACAATAAATTTGTTATTCTGAAAGCGGTGAAGCAAGGACGCCGTCGATAAGGCGCTCAAGCGTCATACCGGCCTATAAAACCGGTATGACGGCGTAAGCCCGATAAGCGCAGCGCCATCAGGCAAAGTCATTAAATCTCCAGCGCCAGTCGGGTGCCCTGGGCAATCGCCCGTCGGGCATCCAGCTCCATCGCGACATCGCATCCGCCGATAAGATGTACCGTTTTACCTGCGGCGCGTAACGGGTCCGCCAGCTCGCGGCGGGGTTCTTGTCCGGCGCAGATCACCACATGATCCACTTCCAGCAACTGCGGTTCGCCGCCGATCAAGAGATGTAATCCGTCGTCGTCGATCTTCTGGTAACTGACCGCCGGGATCATCTTCACGCCGCGCGCCAGTAACGTCGCGCGATGGATCCAGCCGGTGGTTTTACCTAATCCTTCGCCCGGCTTGCTGGCTTTGCGTTGCAGCATGACGATTTGCCGTGGACTACGTGCCAGGCGTGGGCCTTCCGGGCGCAGACCGCCTGCCTGTTGCAGGCTGGTATCAATTCCCCATTCCGTACAAAATTCAGCAATATTTTGGCTGGTGGATTCGCCGTGCTGGCTCAGATACATGGCCGTGTCAAAACCGATCCCGCCGCAGCCGATGATCGCCACTCGTTTACCAACCGGCGCTTTATCGCGCAATACCTCCAGGTAGGTCAATGCCTTTGGATGATCGATACCGTCTATCGGCGGGCGTCGCGGTACTATTCCGCAGGCGAGGATCGCTTCGTCAAACGGCTGAAGATCCTCTGCGTTCACCCGTTGGTTCAGTTTCAGCGTAACGCCAGTAACATCGATCATTCGACGGTAGTAGCGCAGCGTTTCGTAAAACTCCTCTTTACCCGGGATCTGCCTGGCGATAGTAAACTGGCCGCCAATTTCACTCTGGGCGTCAAACAGCGTGACATGATGGCCGCGCGACGCGGCGTTAATCGCGAAAGCCAGCCCCGCCGGGCCTGCGCCGACAACGGCCAGATTCTTTTTGCGTATGGCCGGCGTTATCGGCATGTGGGTTTCGTGACAGGCGCGCGGGTTCACCAGACAGGAGGTCACTTTGCCGATAAAGATCCGATCCAGACAGGCCTGATTACAGCCGATACAGGTGTTGATCTCATCTGCGCGTCCGGATTGCGCTTTAGTCAGGAATTCGGCATCGGCAAGGAAGGGACGCGCCATCGACACCATATCGGCATCGCCGCGCGTCAGGATCGTCTCGGCGACCTGCGGATCGTTAATGCGATTGGTCGCGATCAGCGGAACCGACACATGACCTTTGAGTTTCCGCGTCACCCAGCTAAAGGCGCCACGCGGTACTGGCGTGGCGATGGTCGGGATTCGCGCCTCATGCCAGCCAATGCCGGTATTAATTAGGCTTGCGCCTGCGGCTTCAATGGCTTGCGCCAGCTGTACCGTTTCGTCGAACGTGCCGCCATTTTCCACCAGATCGAGCATCGACAGGCGATAGATAATAATAAAGTCGTTCCCTACCCGCTGGCGTACCGCGCGTACTACCTCAACCGCGAAGCGCATACGGCTGGCATAGTCGCCGCCCCATTCGTCATCGCGATGGTTAGTTCGCCGCGTGAGAAATTCATTAATCAGATAGCCCTCTGATCCCATCACCTCTACGCCGTCGTAGCCTGCTTCCCGCGCCAGCTGCGCGCAATGCGCGAAGTCGTCGATTAACTGCAAGATTTCATCATGCGTCAGTTCATGCGGCATAAAGCGGTTGATTGGCGCCTGAATTGCCGACGGCGCGACCAGGTGCGGCTGATAGCTGTAACGTCCGGTGTGCAGAATTTGCAGCGCGATTTTACCGCCTTGCGCATGTACGGCATCGGTCACCACGCGGTGAGGCGTTAACTGGCTGGCATCGTTCAGCATCGCGCCGCCGGTCATCACGACCCCGGAGGGAACGGGCGCAATACCGCCGGTGACGATTAACGCTACGCCGTGTCGCGCGCGCTCGGCATAAAATGCCGCCAGGCGCTCGGCGCCATCAGGATGTTCTTCCAGACCCGTGTGCATCGATCCCATCAGCACGCGGTTTCTGAGAGTAGTAAAGCCCAGATCGAGCGGGGCGAACAGCGATGGGTAGCTCATAAGCGTATCCAGTATGTAAAATTATTGTTATGTGGTCGGATGAGTTACTACTGTAGCCGTCGCGAGGTAAAAGGGAAAAGGGGAATGTGGTGATTGTGATGGGATTCAAAAAAGAGGCCGCGACCCGGGGAAAACAGGCCGGATAAGCATAGCGCCATCCGGCATCGTTTTTAAACCTCTTCAACGCTCACCTGCATCGCCGCCAGCGCATTACGCGCTGATTTCAATACCTGTTCGCACAGTTCAATGGTTAGCGTGAGCGGTGGCTCAATACGAATTGTTTTCGCATTATTCAGCGTACCAGCGACCAGCACGCGTTGACGGAACATCTCACTGGCAAAACGGTAGCCCGTTTCGTTATCGACAAATTCAATGGCCATCAACATACCTTTGCCGCGCGCATCGTGTACCAGATTGGGATATTCACGCGCAAGTTGTCGAAAACCATCCAGGAGCGTATCGCCTTTTTGTTCCGCCTGGGCCGGGAGATTTTGCTCCAGCAGGACGTTAATGGTCGCCAGCGCGGCAGCACAAGCCAGTGGATTACCGCCAAAAGTGGTGGTATGCAGGAAGGGGTTGTCGAACAGAACCGAAAACACCTCTTCAGTCGCGATGGTGGCGCCAATCGGCATCACGCCGCCACCCAGGGCTTTCGCCAGACACAGAATATCAGGCTGCACATTTTCGTGCTCACAGGCAAACATCTTGCCGGTACGCCCCATGCCGGTTTGTACTTCATCCAGAATCATCAGCGCGCCGAATTCGTCACAGAGCTTACGTACCTCTGTCAGGTATCCCTGCGGCGGCAGGATCACGCCGCCTTCACCCTGAATAGGCTCCAGAATCACGGCTGCTATCTCGTCGCCCGTTTTTTTGCCTTCGCTAAATGCCATGCTCATCGCGTCAATATTGCCAAACGGCACATGGCGGAAGCCCGGCAGTAAAGGCATAAAGGGTCTGCGGAAGGTGGATTTGGCCGTGGCGGAGAGCGCGCCCAATGATTTGCCGTGAAATGCGCCGCTGGTGGCGATAAAGGTAAACTTGCCACGCGGCGACTGATACGCTTTTGCCAGTTTTAGCGCCGCTTCGACGGATTCGGTGCCGCTGTTACAGAAAAAGCTGTACTTGAGTTTCCCCGGTGTCAGCGCCGCCAGCGTTTTTGCCAGCATCGCCCGCAAGGGATCAAGTAACTCCTGGCTGTGGAGAGGTTGTTTTGCGAGTTGATTCTGGACGGCGGATACCACAACAGGATTACGGTGCCCCACGTTAAAGATGCCAAACCCCCCAAGACAGTCGATAAACTCCTGCCCCTGGGTGTCGACAAGCGTATTCAAACTGCCCGCTTGCCACTCTACGGCTCCGTAATCCCCGCCGGCGGTAACAGATTTCCGGTATTCCAGAAATCCTGGATTTACATGCTCTTTAAAGTAGTCAATGACCTCTCGATTTAGTGCTTTCATTTCCTCATGGTTTAGCGTTCGCTTCTCGATGAGATTCAGTGCGTGCGCGCTACAGGCCAAAGCCGATGCGCTGGAAGGTAACCTGTTCAAAATGAGCTCCAGAGGGCCGTGTATCACATGATACTGAATTAAGTATTGCAGGGATTAGCGGGGGTCTAAGCCCATAGTGAAAATCGGGATAAACACCAGGAATAATCACATTTACACAACATTTAATGTCATGTGTTAACAATTGGGTGCATTTTGAGCAGATCTTGTTTTACGGTTTACGGTGTGTTGCGTTAGCGGCGGCGTGAGAAAAAGGTGAGCCAGGGCAGATTTTAAAGAAAAAGGTTGTCCATGCTAAACAATTTCATAATGAAAATAAGGCGCAGGATGAGGTGAAAATCGTACAAATATTAAGGATTAATCGCAAATTGCGATCCAGAGCAATTTTAACAACTAAAGATAAATAGATTAGCGCCGAAATAACATCTGAGCGAAAAATTAACATCCAGATAACCTGCACAGGACGCTATCATGTCTTCTCATCCCTACGTCAGCCAGCTAAATACTCCGCTGGATGATGATACCACTCTGATGTCTACGACCGACCTGGAAAGCTATATCACTCACGCCAATGACACTTTTGTCCAGGTGAGCGGCTATCAGTTAAACGAGTTACTGGCGCAGCCACATAATCTGGTGCGTCATCCGGATATGCCGAAAGCTGCCTTCGCAGATATGTGGTACACCCTAAAACAGGGCGAACCGTGGAGCGGCATTGTGAAAAACCGGCGTAAAAACGGCGACCATTACTGGGTGCGGGCCAACGCGGTACCGATGATACGTGAAGGGCGTGTGACGGGATATATGTCGATCCGTACCCGCGCCACGGATGATGAGATTGCCGCCGTCGAGCCTTTATATCAGGCGCTAAATGAAGGGCGGTGTAGTAAACGTATTCATAAAGGCCTGGTGGTTCGTCAGGGCTTGCTGGGCAAACTGCCCGCTATGCCTGTTCGCTGGCGAGTGCGTAGTATTATGGGGCTAATGGCCGTAATGCTGGCGTTGGCGCTGTTCGGTACGGATGCCTCATGGCAGGCGTTGCTGTTGGGCGCGTTGGCGATGCTGGCAGGTACGGCGCTATTTGAATGGCAAATTGTGCGTCCCATTGAAAATGTGGCGACGCAGGCGCTGAAAGTGGCGACCGGCGAACGCAACAGCGTACAACATCTTAATCGCAGCGATGAGTTGGGGCTGATGCTGAGGGCCGTGGGGCAGCTTGGCTTGATGTGCCGCTGGCTGATCAATGACGTATCAAGTCAGGTTTCCAGCGTCAGAAACGGCAGTGAAAGGCTGGCGAAGGGTAACAATGATCTGAACGAACACACCCGTCAGACCGTGGAGAATGTTCAGGAAACGGTAACGACCATGAACCAGATGGCGGAGTCCGTGAAGCTCAATTCCGAGACGGCTTCCGCTGCGGATAAGCTTTCCATGGCGGCCAGTAGCGCGGCGACTCAGGGAGGTGAGGCGATGGATACGGTGATTAAAACGATGGATGATATCGCTCACAGTACGCAACGTATCGGGACGATCACCACGCTAATTAACGATATCGCTTTTCAGACGAATATCCTGGCGCTGAATGCGGCGGTAGAAGCGGCGAGAGCAGGCGAGCAGGGGAAAGGGTTTGCCGTGGTTGCTGGCGAGGTACGCCATCTTGCCAGCCGCAGCGCTAACGCGGCGAACGATATTCGTAAATTAATTGACGCCAGCGCAACAAAGGTGCAGTCAGGCTCCGAGCAGGTTCACGCCGCAGGCCGTACCATGGATGACATTGTAGCCCAGGTGCAAAATGTCACCCTGCTTATCGCACGGATCAGCCAGTCGACGCAGGAACAGACAGATGGGCTTTCCAGCCTGACTCGCGCCGTGGACGAGTTGAACCGCATAACCCAGAAGAATGCGGCGCTGGTGGAAGAGAGCGCACAAGTCTCCGCGATGGTAAAACACCGTGCCAGCCGGCTGGAGGATGCGGTCACGGTACTGCATTAAATTTATTTGTAGGTAGCAACGGTAATGACATCCGCCTGGTAGCAACAAGCTTACCGGGCGGATGTGCTCTGATAGAAGGCGGTGCCTGCCATCATAGAGAGTACCAGTGGCCTGTGATGTTAAAAATAATGTGATATTTATTCCTTCTCCCTTGCCTACCTATTAATAGGTATAAACTCAGTTAATAAATAAGAAATGGTTAACCTTTTAGCGTATTTCTTTCATTATTAGTGCCAATTTATGTCACTTTTGGTTCATCTTTCTGTGAACAATAAATATTACTTACTAATAATGTTCCGAAATAAAAAGCGATCAATATCATAAAGTTAGTAACATTATTGCCGATAAATCTTCCTGTATGAGGATATGCAATCCCAGGGAGAAAATATGTTTTTGCATAACATTAAAATACGTTCAAAATTATTTATGGCCTTTGGCTTATTCATTGTTCTCATGGTGGTGAGTTCCGCTCTGTCTTTGTTTAGCCTTGATCGGGCTAATACGGGTATGCAGGACATTATTACCAATGATTATCCCACCACGGTAAAAGCCAATCTGTTAATCGATAATTTTAATGATTTCATCATCGCGCAGCAGCTCATGTTACTGGATGAAGAGGGGCGCTGGAGCCAGAGCTCGCAGAAAGAACTCAGTGAGATAAGCCAGCGCATTTCGGCGCTACTGGATGAGCTTTCCAGGGAAAATAGTCACGATGCGGATTCACAGAAAATCATTAATGAGATCCGTGAAGCGCGCCAGCAATACCTGGAGTCCAGATTCCGTATTTTGAAAGATATTCAAAGCAATAATCGTCAGGCGGCCATTCAGGAGATGATGACCAGAACGGTGCAGGTGCAAAAAGTCTATAAGGACAAAGTCCAGGAACTTATCGCTGTTCAGGACGCGCAGATGCATGAAGCGAGCGTGCAGGTCAAAGAGGATTTTAAAAATAATCGGACGCTGTTAATCACTTTGGCGCTGATAAGCATCGCCGCCGGAGGCGTAATGGGATGGTATATTGTGCGTTCTATTACCCGGCCGCTTGATGACGCAGTACGCTTTGCCGAGGCGATTGCCGATGGCGATCTGACTCGTCATATCACCACCGACTATAAAGATGAAACAGGCGTACTACTGCAAGCATTAATGGCGATGAAAACGCGTCTGCTGGATATCGTACAGGAAGTGCAAAACGGTTCGGAGAGTATCTCCACGGCGGCGGCGCAAATTGTCGCCGGTAACCAGGATTTGGCGGCGCGTACGGAAGAGCAGGCCAGCTCGGTTGAAGAAACGGCGGCGTCGATGGAACAGATTACCGCCACGGTTAAAAACACAGCCGATCATACCAGTGAAGCGACCAAACTCTCTGCCGGCGCCGCCAGCGTGGTGAAAAACAATGGGGAGATGATGAATCAAGTGACGCAGAAAATGCGCGTCATTAACGATACGGCAAATCGTATGTCGGATATCATCAATATCATTGATTCTATTGCCTTTCAGACCAATATTCTGGCGCTGAACGCGGCGGTTGAAGCGGCGCGCGCGGGCGAACATGGGCGTGGTTTTGCCGTTGTCGCCGGAGAGGTTCGCCAGTTGGCGCAAAAGAGCGCCTCGTCAGCCAGTGAAATCCGTAATTTGATTGAAGATTCAACCAGTCAGACTCAGGAAGGGATGCACCTGGTGGAGAAAGCCAGCGCCCTGATTAATGGCATGGTAGATAACGTCGAAGAGATGGATGTGATATTACGTGAGATTGGGCAGGCCAGCCGCGAGCAAACTGACGGTATTTCGCAGATTAACAGCGCGATTGGCCTGATTGACGCCGCCACGCAACAAAACTCCTGCCTTGTGGAAGAGTCTGTTGCCGCCGCAGCGTCGCTGAACGAACAGGCGTTACATTTAAAAGAGCTGGTTAACGTGTTCCGCGTCCGCGAAGAGGACACGCAGCCCGCTTAATCCAGTTCGGCGATTTCCAGCGCCGCGCGATCAATCACGCCGATAATGCGTTTGATTTGCGCGTCGTTGATATCGCTGTGGTTTATCCGCAGATCCAGCACGGCCTTGAAGTTATCCAGCGCCCGCTTCATCTGCGGATTTTTACGTAACTCCATGCCCACACAACGGGCTTTTAGCCGCGCCTGAATATGCGTCAGATGTTCGCGATTTTCATCAAGCCATTGCGCGCCGTTCGCGGTAATCGCGATTTTTTTCCGCCCGCCTTCTTCGTCGCTAATCGTGATAAATTGCTGATCCTGTAAAAAATCCAGCGTAGGGTAGATCACGCCAGCGCTTGGCGTATAGCCGCCCCCCGTCAGGTTTTCTATCGCTTTAATCAGTTCATAGCCGTGGCTGGCGTCCCGGGTCAGGATATCAAGAATGACCAGCCGAAGTTCCCCGTGGCCAAAAAATCGCTGACGTCGACCACCGCCCTGTCCATGACGACCACAGCCGTGTCCGTGACGGTGTTCGCCGCCGCAACTGGCCTTCTCATGCTGATGCGCGCTATGGCAGCCTTCATGCTGATGTTCTCGATCTTTACAGCAGCCGTCGTGCTTATGATCCTGGTTTTTGCAACACCCTTCATGTTGATTTTGCATCATTGCCTCCTGCTTATTTAGATATATCTAATTTATATCTAAATGATGGGTTTTAGCAAGGGTAAAAGCCATTGTTGATATAATCTATTAACTTATAACATTTTATTCTAAGGTTATAGTTAGCGACGCGTTGCCAGAACACTATCAAAAAACAGTTGCATTTTTACTGATTAACAATCATTATCATTTAAAACTTTAATTTAGATATATCGTATTACTTCACGAAGGCAAAAAATGACGACATCATCCGCACGCTATCCACAGCGTGTTCGTAATGAACTGCGTTTTCGCGAGCTGACCGTTCTGCGGGTAGAACGTATTAGCGCAGGATTTCAGCGGATCGTACTTGGCGGCGAGGCGCTGGACGGTTTCACCTCCCTGGGCTTTGACGATCACACGAAAGTTTTTTTCCCTGAGTCAGGCTGTCGCTTTACGCCTCCGACAGTCACTGAGGAAGGTATTATCTGGGGGGAGGGCGTTCGTCCGGTCTCCAGGGATTACACGCCGCTGTATGATGAGGCGCGTCGCGAGCTGGCGCTGGATTTCTTTATCCACGATGGCGGCGTAGCCAGCCGTTGGGCAATGGAAGCCCGTGAAGGCGATACACTGACGATCGGCGGGCCGCGCGGTTCGCTGGTGGTGCCGGAAGATTATGCCTGTCAGGTTTATGTCTGCGATGAGTCCGGTATGCCTGCGCTGCGTCGTCGTCTGGAATCGCTTAGCCTTCTGCCTGCGCGCCCTGCGGTAACCGCGCTGGTGAGCATTCAGGATGCGGCATACCGCGATTATCTCGCCCATTTGACGGATATTACTGTGGAATATGTTGTTGGCGGCGATGAACAGGCAATACAAACGCGCCTGTCGCAGCTGACAATACCAGAATCAGACTATTTCATCTGGATTACTGGCGAAGGCAAGACGGTAAAACGTTTAAGTCAGTGCTTTGAAAAGGGGTTTGATCCACACCTGGTACGTGCGGCAGCCTATTGGCATCGTAAATAGCGGTATGGGGCGAGCCCTGTCAGAAACAAAAAAGCCACTCTTTAGAGTGGCTTAATTATATGATTTTAAAGCTAAAATTTGGTGGCCCCTGCTGGACTTGAACCAGCGACCAAGCGATTATGAGTCGCCTGCTCTAACCACTGAGCTAAGGGGCCGTGGCGGTGGATTATAATGTAACTTTACGCTGTAATCCAGCCGTAACCGTGCGGGTGCTGTTTTTATAAACAATGTGTTTTCAACCCGTTATACTTAAAGAACGTTGTATTGCTCAGGAGTAATAATGGTTAAGGACATACTGGCGCCAGGGCTACGGGTGGTTTTTTGCGGCATCAATCCGGGACTCTCCTCGGCGAATACCGGCTTTCCGTTTGCACATCCCGCGAATCGTTTTTGGAAAGTTATTCATTTGGCCGGTTTCACCGATCGACAGTTGAAACCGGAAGAGGCGGAAAAATTACTGGATTTTCGCTGCGGGGTAACGAAACTCGTCGATCGACCGACGGTACAAGCGACTGAGGTGAAGTTGCATGAATTACGTAGCGGCGGACGAAACCTGATTGAAAAGATAGAGGACTACCAGCCCGCGGCGCTGGCGGTGCTTGGTAAACAGGCTTTTGAACAGGGATTCAGCCAGCGCGGTATCGCCTGGGGTAAACAAAAGATCGCCATTGGCGCGACGATGGTGTGGGTGTTGCCGAATCCCAGTGGCTTAAACCGAATTAAAACGGAAAAACTGGTCGAGGCCTATCGCGAACTGGATCAAGCGCTCATTATGCGTGGGCTATAGCAATGGGGAATGAGGGCGCGAATACTCGCGCTGTGTAGAAATTCTGCAGGCCAAATAGGGCGCTTGCGCATGGCCTGATAAAAAAACGCCGCCTTGCGGCGGCGTTTATACGTGTGCGGCGAATTAATCGTCGAGGAAGCTGCGCAGCACTTCAGAACGGCTCGGGTGGCGCAGTTTACGCAGCGCCTTCGCTTCGATCTGACGGATACGTTCGCGGGTAACATCGAACTGTTTACCCACTTCTTCCAGCGTGTGGTCGGTGTTCATATCGATACCGAAACGCATACGCAGCACTTTCGCTTCACGAGCGGTCAGGCCAGCCAAAACGTCGTGAGTGGCGGCACGCAGGCTCTCGGTAGTGGCAGAGTCCAGCGGCAGCTCGAGGGTGGTATCCTCGATGAAATCACCCAGATGCGAATCTTCATCGTCGCCGATCGGCGTTTCCATGGAGATTGGCTCTTTGGCAATCTTCAGCACCTTACGAATTTTATCTTCCGGCATCAGCATCCGTTCAGCCAGCTCTTCCGGCGTTGGCTCGCGGCCCATCTCTTGCAGCATCTGGCGAGAAATACGGTTGAGCTTGTTGATGGTCTCAATCATATGCACCGGAATACGGATGGTGCGCGCCTGATCGGCGATAGAACGGGTGATCGCCTGACGGATCCACCAGGTTGCATAGGTGGAGAACTTGTAGCCGCGACGGTATTCAAACTTATCTACCGCTTTCATCAGACCGATGTTGCCTTCCTGAATCAGATCAAGGAACTGCAAGCCACGGTTGGTGTATTTCTTAGCGATAGAAATAACCAGACGTAAGTTCGCTTCAACCATCTCTTTCTTCGCACGGCGGGCTTTCGCTTCCCCGATGGACATTCGACGGTTGATGTCTTTCACCTGTTCGATGGTCAGACCGGTCTCTTCTTCAATCTGCCGCAGTTTTTGTAGACAGCGTTGCACTTCTTCCGCGACATCGTGCAGTTTTTCCGACCACGGTTTGTTCATCGCGATAGCGGCGTTGAACCAGGTTTCGCTGGTTTCGTTACCGGTAAACAGCGTGATAAAGTTCTTCTTCGGCATTTTGCACTGCTCGACGCAGAGCTTCATGATCAGACGTTCCTGGGTACGCACGCGATCCATCATCACGCGCATACTGTTGACCAGATAGTCGAATTGCTTCGGTACCAGACGGAACTGTTTGAACACTTCAGACAGCTTCAGAATCTCTTCCTGCGCGGCAGCATGGCTGCGGCCTTTCGCTTTGATGGTGTCGCGCGTAACGACGTATTGCGCGCGCAGCTCAGCGAATTTTTCGCGTGCCAGTTCAGGGTCAATGCTGTTGTCGTCATCGGCGGCGTCATCGTCGCCGTCTTCTTCATCTTCGTCTTCGTCATCATCCAGGTCTTCCTGGGAGAGTTCAGAACCGACGTGAGTTGCGGTCGGCGCCATCTCTTCTTCCGCGTTCGGATCGACAAAGCCGGTGATAAGATCGGACAAACGAGCCTCTTCAGCCTCAACGCGATCGTACTGTTCCAGCAGATAGGTAATGGCTTCCGGGTATTCGGCAACGGAGCATTGAACCTGGTTGATCCCGTCTTCGATACGTTTAGCGATGTCGATTTCGCCTTCCCGGGTCAACAGTTCAACAGTGCCCATTTCACGCATATACATGCGTACCGGGTCAGTCGTACGACCGATTTCAGACTCAACACTGGACAGAACTTGTGCAGCAGCTTCTTCCGCATCTTCATCGGTGCTGGTGGTATTTTCAGCCAGCAGCAGATCATCGGCATCAGGCGCTTCTTCCATTACCTGAATACCCATGTCGTTGATCATTTGGATGATATCTTCAATTTGATCTGAATCGACGATATCTTCCGGCAGATGGTCATTGACCTCAGCATAGGTCAGATAGCCTTGCTCCTTACCACGGGTGACAAGAAGTTTCAGCTGTGACTGCGGGTTTTGCTCCATAAGACGGTATCCACACTTATTCGTTTGATTGGTGTCGACGGTATAGCTGTCGACATTTAAAGCGAGGGCATACTTATATTTTGGCCGCTGCCTCTCACTGCGGCTGTCGGGGGCTTCCCGATCGATATGCGGCATTTAAGCCGTTAAATTCATTTTCTGGCCAGCTCCTGGTTTAACGTCCAGAGCTCTCGGCGTTCTTCGCTGCTTAAACCGTGAGTGCGATCGCGAGCGATCAGCTCTTCTTGTCGCAGTTGCAGCAGCGAATCAAACATATGGTTGAGTGAGTCGGTAAAGGTCTTTTCGGCAATCGCCTTATCTGCTATATCGTCCCACATCGATAATTTTTCAAGGGTCGCAGCATCATTTGTGCCACGGTAGAGTTCCAGAAGTTGTCCGGTAGTAAGACCTGGCTGAGCCAAACAAGTTTTGACCAATTCTTTAAATAAGCCAAGTCCAGGCAGCTTATTCTGATCCAGCGCGTCTAAGGGCGGCACTAACGGCGCGAGATCCGGATTTTGCACCAGTAATCCTATCAGTATACGCATGGTCGTGCGTTTTAGCTGCGGAGCCGGGCGGGAAACGCCGCTTTCCGCCTGTTTTGGCACTAAACGATCAAGCTGACTATCATCGAAAATGCCTAACTTCAGCCCCAACGTCTGGCGCAGCTGAATACGGTGCGCGTCGCCAGGCACCTGATTAATGAGCGGCAGCGCCAGCGCGGCTAACTGCGTGCTGCCATCCGGCGAGCTTAAATCCACCTGCGGCAGGAGGCTATTAAACAGAAACGTAGAGAGCGGCTGCGCCTGCTCCATCCGCGCTTCAAAAGCCGCCTTGCCTTCTTTACGCACCAGCGTATCCGGGTCTTCGCCGTCAGGTAAAAACATAAAGCGTACCTGCCGACCATCGGTCATATAAGGCATTGCTGTTTCCAGCGCTCTCCAGGCGGCATCACGGCCAGCCCGGTCGCCGTCGTAACAGCAAATCACGTTGTTCGTCGCCCGGAATAACATATGCATATGGTCTGCCGTGGTTGAGGTACCCAGCGAGGCGACCGCATAGTTAATGTCGTATTGCGCTAGTGCGACGACATCCATATAACCTTCGACCACAAGCAAGCGTTGCGGTTCAGCACTATATTGCTGAGCCTCATAAAGACCATATAGCTGGCGGCCTTTATGGAAAATGTCCGTTTCCGGAGAGTTAAGGTATTTCGGCGTGTCGTTCCCCAGAACTCGGCCGCCAAAACCAATCACCCTGCCGCGTTTGTCCCGAATAGGGAACATGACCCGATTACGGAAACGATCGTAAGTGCTGCCCTGCTCGTTATTGACCAGCATCCCGGCATCCAGCAACAATGCCTTGTTATCGCTGTTATTACCGAAGCGCTTTAACGCGTTATCCCAACCTGGCGGCGCGAAGCCAATGGCGAAACGCTGAATAATTTCAGCGCTCAGACCGCGCTTTTGCAGATAGTCACGCGCAGGTTTTGCCGCAGGATGGGTAAGCGACTGCTGATAAAAGTCATTCAGACCATTCATCAACTGATAGAGGTTTTGCCGTTGATGGCGCTCTATCTGGCTAAGCCCGGTGCCTGCTTCATAGGGAATTTCCAGGTTATGCATGGCCGCTAATTCTTCGACGGTTTCGACAAATTCGAGCTTGTCGTAATTCATCAAAAAGTCGATCGCATTGCCATGCGCGCCGCATCCAAAGCAGTGATAAAACTGTTTTTCACCGTTTACGGTGAAAGAAGGGGTTTTCTCATTATGGAATGGACAACACGCGTGATAGTTCTTGCCCTGTTTCTTGAGTTTTACGCGCACGTCGATCAGATCGACGATATCGGTTCTCGCCAGCAGGTCATTAATGAATACGCGTGGGATTCGTCCAGCCATATGCCCCTTTTATACACGTCATTCTTCAGGCTGCCGTAGTGTTGGCTACGTTCGCTCACCCCTGTCGCTGACTTGCGTAAGCGCCGGGGACTTGCTCTCTTGCCGCCTGGACGCAGCATGAATGATTTTGTGTATATGCTAATGCATAAACGAAAACAAGCCGCGCATTCCTTTCGGAAGCACGGCCTTACAACTACAACTCGATCTGAATTGAGAGCAGCCCGCTCTCAAAAGATTAGTACAGACGAGTACGGCGTGCGTTTTCGCGAGCCAGTTTCTTCGCGTGACGTTTCACTGCAGAAGCTTTAGCGCGCTTACGTTCGGTCGTCGGTTTTTCATAGAACTCACGACGACGAACTTCCGCCAGAACACCTGCTTTTTCGCAGGAACGCTTGAAGCGACGCAGAGCTACGTCGAACGGCTCGTTTTCACGTACTTTAATTACCGGCATGTGCCTCTCACCTTTGATTAATTCGGTTTGCCGCTGGCATCAACGCCAGCTTATTTCAAAATGGTGCGGAATTTTACTGCAATTGCTGCTGCTTTGTAAAGCACCGCGGCCTTTTTTGAAAGGGACTTTTATAAGGTGAGGGAGTATACACGAAGTCGGGACTGAGGGTATACATCCACCCGCATTCGACCTACACTGCGCGGTATTAGAGCGAGGTAAAACAAGTCATGCGTGTACTGGGTATTGAAACATCCTGCGATGAAACCGGCATCGCTATTTACGACGACAAAAAAGGTCTGTTAGCCAACCAATTGTATAGTCAGGTGAAATTACATGCTGACTACGGCGGCGTAGTGCCTGAACTGGCTTCCCGCGATCATGTGCGTAAAACCGTGCCGCTGATTCAGGCGGCATTAAAAGAAGCCGGTCTGACGGCGAGCGATATCGACGCGGTGGCCTATACCGCAGGTCCGGGCCTGGTCGGCGCGCTGCTGGTCGGCGCAACCGTCGGGCGTTCGCTGGCATTTGCCTGGAATGTGCCGGCCATTCCTGTACACCATATGGAAGGTCATCTGCTGGCGCCGATGCTGGAAGATAACCCTCCGGAGTTCCCGTTTGTGGCGCTACTGGTCTCCGGCGGACATACGCAGCTCATTAGCGTGACCGGAATTGGTCAGTACGAACTGCTGGGCGAGTCGATTGACGATGCCGCCGGCGAAGCGTTTGATAAAACTGCCAAATTGTTGGGGCTGGATTATCCTGGTGGCCCGATGCTGTCGAAAATGGCGTCGCAGGGGACGGCGGGACGTTTTGTCTTTCCGCGCCCGATGACCGATCGCCCGGGGCTGGATTTTAGTTTTTCCGGTCTGAAAACCTTTGCCGCTAACACCATTCGTAGTAATGGCGGCGACGAACAAACTCGCGCTGATATCGCGCGCGCTTTTGAAGATGCGGTCGTGGATACGCTGATGATCAAGTGCAAGCGCGCGCTGGAAAGCACCGGTTTTAAGCGTCTGGTCATGGCGGGCGGCGTCAGCGCTAACCGCACGCTGCGCGCGAAGCTTGCCGAAATGATGCAAAAACGCCGCGGCGAAGTGTTCTATGCGCGCCCGGAATTTTGTACCGACAACGGGGCGATGATCGCCTATGCCGGAATGGTGCGGTTTAAGGCGGGCGTTACGGCGGATCTTGGCGTAACGGTACGTCCGCGCTGGCCGCTGGCCGAGCTGCCGGCGGCGTAAAAGCGGAAAAAGGGGGCGACATCATGCCGCCCCAACGGATTTACAGCAAAACGATGGGCATCCACAACAGCCTGGAGACGATCAGCAGCACCAGGAAGATCAGGCCGAAAATCGCGCCTAACCACGCCAATGGTGGAAGGGTGACGCGCGGCGGATTCGATATGTACGCCCATCACCGAGCTATTGCCGGTTAACCCTTGTGAGCCGATCCCCAGACGGTTGAGGCCCTCTTCCAGACGCAGTTCCAGCTCAATCTTTCTGGCGTTTCTTTTTCAGCTTCGTCCAGATTTTCGTCTCCTGGCGACGCCACAGACGCTGGATGTTGTCATGATGGCGCAGCAAAATGAGACATGACAGCATCGATACCGGGAAGGTGAACTGCGGTTTAAACCACCAGACGTAAAACGGTGCAATCAAGGCGCTGACAATCGCCCCTAACGATGAATAACCGCTTAACAGGACCGTCAGCAGCCAGGTGCCAGCCATGACGCCGGTTAAATCCCAGCCGATGGGCGCAATGGCGCCAAACGCGGTTGCTACGCCTTTCCCGCCTTTAAAGCCAAAAAAGACCGGCCAGATATGCCCCAGACAGGCGGCGATAGCGATAAGCCCCAGCCAGAAAGGGGTAACGCCTAACGCATACGCGCCCCAGACGGGCAACATGCCTTTAAGGATGTCAAAAATAAGTACCGCGACAGCCGCTCCCTTGCCACCGATTCGTAATACGTTCGTCGCGCCCGGGTTGCCGGAACCGCTTTCTCGCGGATCGGGCAGCCCGGCGATGCGGCAAACCAGAATGGCACTGGAAATTGAGCCGCAGAGGTACGCGAAGAGGATCATTCCAGGCGCGATTGCACTCATAAGCTGTTCCGTATTGAAAGTGTCGTTTTATTTACTATTTCTGTGGATAATACGCACATTTCGCCGGAAGTGGTATCCGGGTTAGCCAAAAAGCAGGCAGGTCGTGATGGATATTGTATTTATAGAGCAACTTTCGGTAATCACCACTATCGGTGTTTACGACTGGGAACAGACTATCGAGCAAAAACTGGTGTTCGATATCGAAATGGCATGGGATAACCGCAAGTCGGCGAAAAGCGATGATGTCGCAGATTGTCTAAGTTACGCGGATATCGCCGACACGGTGATAAATCATGTTGAAGGCGGGCGTTTTGCTCTGGTCGAGCGTGTGGCGGAAGAGGTGGCGGATCTGCTGCTTAGCCGATTTAATTCTCCGTGGGTTCGCATCAAACTGAGCAAGCCTGGCGCCGTCGCGCGCGCGGCGAACGTAGGGGTAATTATTGAGCGTGGCAATAATCTGAAATAAAAATAAATAATTTTATATTTTTTAAACCAAACGGTTATATATGGGGTCTTAACGCGAGATCCATTTTTGCAGTGTTTTTCATTTTAGGGGTTTATTGATGAGCGATATGCACTCGCTGCTGATAGCGGCAATTTTGGGTGTGGTCGAAGGATTGACGGAGTTTTTGCCGGTATCCAGCACGGGCCATATGATTATTGTGGGTCATCTGCTGGGGTTTGAAGGCGATACGGCCAAGACATTCGAAGTGGTGATTCAACTTGGATCTATTCTGGCGGTCGTGGTGATGTTCTGGCGGCGGTTGTTTGGTCTCATCGGTATTCACTTTGGCCGCCCGCTACAGCGTGAAGGTGAAAGTAAAGGTCGATTAACGTTGATTCACATCCTGCTGGGCATGATTCCGGCGGTGGTGCTGGGGTTAGTCTTTCATGACACGATCAAGTCGCTATTTAACCCAATTAACGTGATGTACGCGCTGGTGGTAGGCGGTCTGTTGCTGATTGCCGCCGAGTGCCTGAAGCCGAAAGAACCGCGCGCGCCGGGGCTGGATGATATGACGTATCGTCAGGCGTTTATGATTGGCTGTTTCCAGTGTCTGGCGCTGTGGCCGGGCTTCTCGCGTTCCGGAGCGACTATTTCCGGTGGGATGCTGATGGGCGTCAGCCGTTACGCCGCCTCTGAGTTCTCGTTCTTACTGGCTGTGCCGATGATGATGGGCGCAACGGTTCTGGATCTCTACAAAAGTTGGTCATTCCTGACCGCAGCGGATATTCCAATGTTCGCGGTGGGCTTTGTGACGGCGTTTGTGGTGGCGCTGATCGCCATCAAGACCTTCCTGCAACTGATTAAGCGTATCTCGTTTATTCCGTTTGCGATTTACCGCTTTGTGGTGGCGGCTGCCGTTTACGTTGTCTTCTTCTGATGATTGACCGTGCCGGATGGCGGCGGCGTACCGCCTTGTCCGGCCTAACTGTTTTGTCGGTCTGATAAGCGCAGCGCCATCAGGCAATTTATCGTGCCGGATGGCGTTTAGCTGGCGGGGTTCGGGCAGCGCTTCTCTTTCCAGTTGGCGACCGCTGCAATTCGTCGCTTGGTCAGCTCCTCGCGAATCTCAATGCCCTTAAATCCGGCCTCCACCACCTCTTTCGTCGGTACCGCTTGGGCCACCTGCCAGGCTTCGCGCAGCCAGCGCCCCTGCGGGTAATCCGACGCTTCAAATCCGGTACGTCCACGGACATCGGCCTCGCTGGTCAGCGCAATCTGCTCGACGCGCTGCGGTTTACGCCATGCATCAATGGCGTCAAACAGCTTAACGATCGTTTTCGGCTGGAGTATCGGAAAGGTGTGGATCAGATCGTGGTATTCGGCGACCAGTTTAGCTAAATCACGCAGGTCATTGGGGACGCGCAAACGCTGGCATAACTGTTCGACCAGTTTCACGCCCGCCGGGCCGTGGCCATGATGGCGCGGCCAGAGGTTTTTCGGCGTTAAGCCTTTGCCCAGATCATGACAAAGCGTGGCGAAACGGACATCAAGCTGCGGACTGAGCATGGCGGCCATCGACAGCGTCATCAACGTATGAACTCCGGTATCAATTTCCGGATGCCACTTTGCCGGCGCGGGTACGCCAAACAGGGCGTCGATTTCCGGAAACAGGACGCGCAGGGCGCCGCAGTCGCGCAATACCTGGAAGTAAACCTGCGGATTGCGGGTGGTAAGCGCATTTTCCGTCTCTTTCCATACCCGTTCCGGCGTCAGATGTTCCAGCTCGCCTGCCGCGGTCATTTCGCGCATTAGCGCCAGTGTTTCATCGGCGATACGGAAACTAAGATGAGCGTAACGGGCGGCAAAACGCGCCACGCGCAATACGCGCAAGGGATCTTCGCCAAACGCGGGAGAGACATGGCGCAGTAGACGCGCCTCCAGATCCCGGCGCCCGTGGTAAGGGTCGATAATCTGGCCGTCATCGTCGCGCGCCAGAGCGTTAATGGTCAGATCGCGACGCTGGAGGTCGGCTTCCAGGGTAACGTCCGGCGCGGCATAGCAGGTGAAACCCGTGTAGCCGGAACCGGACTTACGCTCGGTACGCGCCAGCGCGTATTCTTCGTGAGTTTGCGGATGGAGAAACACAGGAAAATCACGGCCTACCTGCTGGTAGCCCGCATCAAGCATCTCCTGCGGCGTGGCGCCGACAACGACCCAATCTTTATCTTTAACCGGTAGCCCTAACAACGCATCCCGAACCGCACCACCGACCAGATAAATCTTCACGCCACTTTCCTTTTAAAAACGATCATCCTCTAATGATAAGACAGTGCCGCAGAGAAGGCGATTTAGTTCATCCAGCGGTCTTTGCGTTTACGGCTTGGGATCATATGCGGCAGCACCAGCCCTAACAGCAAGCCAATACCTAACACGCCGCCGCCATACATAAACCACTGCATAATAATGGTGCGCTGTTTGTCATCCAGCTGCAGATTCGCGGCGCTCACTTTTTTCTGCGCGACAATCAGCTCGTTTTTCAGCTTCTGGTTCTCTTCTTTTAGCCCGTTGATGACGCTGTCGCTTTGCGCCACTTTCTGCTGCATGTCGGCGGTGCGCTGATTCCACGTGGTATCAATATTGTTGAGTTTATCGGTCAACGTTTTGACCTGATTTTCCAGATCCGGCACGCGGGTACGCAGGCTTGGCGTAGTATTCAGTTCTTTTAACGGTATCCAGGCAGTACGACCAGAACTGTCTTTAATTTGACCATAGTTGGCATCGCTCTGTAAGAGCGTGACTTCCTCGCCGGCGTTGACGGTACCCACAAGGCGATAATTATCTCCCGGACCGCTGCGGACCCAGGTATTCAGTTCATCAGAAACGTAACGCGTCTCTTCAGCATGAGAGACGGCGGTGGCGCTAAGCGCAAGTAAAGTTAGTCCAATCAGGCGTAATTTTGGCATCAGGCTGTCGTTATTGTCAGAGAAAGTGGAACGATAGTAACGGCATCAGTGTCGCTACGCAAAGTAGTCGACATCAATCGGAATCATCTGTGTCGCCTTTGCCGCTACGTCAAACTTTTACGCCCGTCAAATTGCTCGTTGCATGGCAATTTGGCGCAAAATACTATCTACTGACAAAAATAATGCGGGTAAGTTCGCCAAGAATCTTCCCAGATGTGACATAACCCATAAGTACAAGGCCATGGCTCAGGAAATCGAATTAAAGTTTATCGTCAATCACGACGCCGTAGATGCGCTGCGAAATCATCTTCATACGCTCGGCGGCGAGCATCATGCGCCCAGCCAGTTGCTGAATATCTACTTCGAAACGCCTGATAACTGGCTACGCCGCCATGATATGGGGCTGCGTATTCGTGGTGAAAATGGGCGCTATGAAATGACCATGAAAATTGCCGGCCGGGTAACGGGCGGGCTGCACCAGCGACCCGAATACAATGTTGCGCTAAGCGAACCCGTGCTGGATCTGACGCAACTTCCGGCGGAGGTCTGGCCGGATGGCAAACTGCCTGTCGGCCTGGCATCAAGCGTACAGCCGCTGTTCAGTACCGATTTTTACCGGGAAAAATGGTGTCTGGACGTTGACGGCAGCAGGATTGAAATTGCGCTCGATCTCGGCGACGTAAAAGCGGGCGAGTTTGCCGAACCGATTTGTGAGCTGGAGCTTGAGTTGCTTCGCGGCGATACGCGCGCCGTGTTAAAACTGGCGAAGCAACTGCTGTCGCAAACCGGTTTGCGTCAGGGCAGTCTGAGTAAGGCGGCGCGAGGTTATCACCTGGCGCAGGGGAATGCGCCGCGAGAGAATACACCAACGACAATTCTGCGGACCGCCGCGAAAGCCACGGTAGAGCAAGGGCTGGAGGCCTCGCTGGATCTGGCGTTGTCACAGTGGCAGTACCATGAAGAGCTCTGGCTGCGCGGCGACGAGTCGGCGAAAGAACACGTGCTGGATGCTATGGGATTAGTGCGCCATGCCTTAATGCTCTTTGGTGGCATTGTTCCGCGTAAAGCGAGCGCTCACTTACGTGATCTACTTACCCAGGCGGAAGCGACGATGACATCCGCGGTGTCCGCCGTCACAGCCGTTTATAGTACGCAAACGGCGATGGCGAAACTGGCATTGACGGAATGGCTGGTGACGAAAGCCTGGCAGCCATTTCTGGACGCGAAGGCGCAGGCCAAAATGGCCGATTCTTTTAAGCGTTTCGCCGACATTCATCTTTCTCGTCATGCTGCTGAATTAAAAAAAGTTTTTGGACAACCGCTGGGTGATAAGTATCGCGATCAGTTGCCGCGTTTGACTCGCGATATCGACAGCGTTTTACTGCTGGCTGGGTATTATGATGCGATGATCGCGCAGGCATGGCTGGAGAACTGGCAGGGATTGCGTCACGCCATTATTACCGGACAACGTATTGAAATTGAACATTTCCGTAATGAGGCCATTAACCAGCAGCCGTTCTGGTTGCACAGCGGAAAACGATAATCAGAACCGTAGAAAGCGCCTGATGACGCTGCGCTTATCAGGCTTACGGTATGCGGACTTGTAGGCCGGGTCAGGCGAAATGCCGCCATCCGGCATTATTTAAAGGATATCCCCTAAATGACGCCGCTCTCTTCACCCTTATCGCAGTACTGGCAGACCGTTGTTGAGCGCCTACCAGAAGGATTTACTGAGACATCGCTTAGCGTGCAGGCGAAGTCAGTACTTACATTTAGCGATTTTGCGCTGGATAGCGTGATAGCGCATCCGGAGTGGCTTGCCGAACTGGAATCCGCATCGCCGCAGGCTGATGAATGGCGACATTATGCTGGCTGGTTACAGGAGGCGTTGGCAGGTGTCTGTGACGACGCCTCGCTGATGCGTGAACTGAGGCTTTTTCGTCGTCGCATCATGGTACGCATCGCCTGGGCGCAGACGCTGTCGCTGGTGGACGACGAGACTATTTTACAACAGTTGAGCCATCTGGCGGAGACGCTCATCGTGGGGGCGCGTGACTGGCTGTATGCCGCCTGTTGCCGCGAATGGGGAACCCCCTGTAACCCGCAGGGCGTTCCGCAGCCGCTGCTGATTTTAGGCATGGGCAAGCTGGGCGGCGGCGAGCTGAATTTTTCGTCTGATATCGATCTGATTTTCGCCTGGCCGGAACATGGCGAGACCCGGGGCGGGCGTCGTGAACTCGATAACGCCCAGTTTTTTACGCGTCTCGGGCAGCGGCTGATCAAAGCGCTGGATCAGCCCACAATGGATGGCTTTGTCTATCGGGTGGACATGCGCCTGCGACCGTTTGGCGATAGCGGCCCGCTGGTACTGAGTTTTGCCGCGCTGGAGGATTACTATCAGGAGCAAGGACGCGACTGGGAACGCTACGCCATGGTGAAAGCGCGGCTAATGGGCGATAACGACGACGCCTGGTCTCGTGAATTACGCGCCATGCTGCGGCCTTTCGTTTTCCGCCGCTATATCGATTTCAGCGTCATCCAGTCGCTACGTAATATGAAAGGGATGATCGCCCGCGAAGTACGACGCCGCGGTTTGAAGGACAACATTAAACTTGGCGCGGGCGGTATTCGGGAAATTGAGTTTATCGTGCAGGTATTCCAGCTCATCCGCGGCGGACGCGAGCCGTCGCTACAGTCGCGTTCGTTACTGCCGACGCTGGATGCTATCGCTGCGCTGCATTTGCTGCCTGAGAATGACGTGGCGCAACTGCGCGTGGCCTATCTTTTTCTACGTCGTCTGGAGAATCTGCTGCAAAGCATCAATGACGAACAGACGCAAACGTTGCCTGCCGACGATCTGAATCGGGCGCGGCTGGCCTGGGGAATGAAGGCGGAGAACTGGCCGCAGCTTGTTGGCGAACTGACGGATCATATGGCTAATGTACGCCGCGTATTCAACGAATTAATTGGCGATGATGAAGCCGATACCCCGCAGGAGGAAGAACGTTCAGAGCCGTGGCGTGAAGTATGGCAGGATGCGCTACAGGAGGATGATTCGACGCCAGTGCTGGCGCATTTAGCCGATGAGGATCGGCGACAAGTTCTGACCCTCATCGCTGACTTCCGTAAGGAACTGGATAAACGCCCTATCGGCCCGCGCGGGCGGCAAGTGCTGGACCAACTGATGCCGCACCTGCTTGCTGATGTCTGCTCTCGCGAAGACGCCGCTGTTACGCTATCGCGGATAACGCCGTTGCTGGCGGGGATTGTCACTCGCACTACCTATCTGGAGCTGCTGAGCGAATTTCCTGGCGCGCTGAAACACCTGATTATGCTCTGCGCCGCTTCGCCAATGATAGCGAGCCAACTGGCGCGTTATCCGTTGTTGCTTGATGAACTGCTCGACCCCGGCACGCTTTATCAGCCGACGGCTACCGACGCTTACCGCGACGAATTACGCCAATATTTACTGCGCGTGCCGGAAGAAGACGAAGAGCAACAACTGGAGGCATTACGCCAGTTTAAACAGGCACAGCTTTTGCGGATTGCGGCGGCGGATATTGCCGGTACGCTGCCGGTGATGAAAGTGAGCGATCACCTCACATGGCTGGCGGAGGCGATGATTGATGCTGTGGTGCAGCAGGCGTGGACGCAAATGGTTGCGCGTTATGGTCAGCCAGCGCATCTGGACGAGCGCCAGGGGCGGGGGTTTGCGGTTGTCGGTTATGGCAAGTTGGGCGGATGGGAGCTGGGCTACAGTTCCGATCTGGATCTCATCTTCCTGCATGACTGTCCGATGGACGTCATGACCAACGGCGAACGCGAAATCGACGGGCGGCAGTTTTATCTGCGCCTGGCGCAGCGCATTATGCATCTGTTCAGTACGCGCACCTCCTCCGGCATTTTGTATGAGGTGGATGCGCGTCTACGCCCCTCTGGCGCGGCGGGAATGCTGGTGACTTCAGCGGACGCGTTTGCCGATTATCAGCAGCATGAAGCCTGGACCTGGGAACATCAGGCATTGGTACGCGCTCGCGTGGTATATGGCGACCCGCAGCTTACCTCACAGTTTGATACGGTGCGCCGCACTATCATGACGACGGCGCGCGACGGCAAGACATTGCAGACTGAAGTGCGTGAAATGCGCGAGAAAATGCGGGCGCATCTCGGCAATAAGCATCGCGATCGTTTTGATATTAAAGCTGATGAAGGCGGTATTACGGATATTGAGTTTATCGCGCAATATCTGGTACTGCGCTACGCTCATGAAAAACCTAAATTAACGCGCTGGTCTGATAACGTGCGCATCCTGGAGCTTCTGGCGCAAAACGGCATTATGGATGAACACGAAGCGCAGGCGCTGACGGTAGCCTACACCACACTGCGTGATGAACTGCACCACCTGGCGTTGCAGGAGCTTCCCGGTCATGTGGCGCAGACATGTTTTAGCAAAGAGCGCGCGCTGGTGCAGGCAAGCTGGCGGAAGTGGCTGGTAGCCGTTTGAATTATGCTATTATCGCGCGCAAATTTTGAATCTCTCAGGAGACAGGAATGAAAGTAAATCTGCCAGCGTTTGAACGTGCAGGCGTCATGGTTGTGGGTGATGTAATGCTGGATCGCTATTGGTATGGCCCCACTTGCCGTATTTCACCGGAAGCGCCGGTGCCCGTGGTTAAGGTAAATACCGTTGAGGAACGCCCGGGCGGCGCGGCGAACGTGGCGATGAACATTGCGTCTCTGGGAGCGAACGCCCGTCTGGTCGGCCTGACGGGTATTGATGACGCCGCGCGCGCGCTGAGCAAAACGCTGGCGGAGGTCAATGTGAAGTGCGACTTCGTTTCTGTGCCGACGCATCCGACGATTACCAAACTGCGCGTGCTATCACGTAATCAGCAGCTCATTCGTCTTGATTTTGAAGAAGGCTTTGAGGGGGTGGACCCGCAGCCGTTGCATGAGCGTATCAACCAGGCGCTGGGATCGATCGGCGCGCTGGTATTGTCCGATTATGCCAAAGGCGCTCTGACCAGCGTGCAGACTATGATTTCCCTGGCGCGCCAGGCGGGCGTGCCGGTGCTCATCGATCCGAAAGGAACGGATTTTGAACGTTACCGCGGCGCCACGCTGCTGACGCCAAACCTTTCTGAATTCGAGGCGGTCGCGGGGAAATGTAAAAGCGAAGACGAACTGGTTGAACGCGGCATGAAGCTCATTGCCGATTACGACCTTTCCGCGCTGTTGGTCACGCGTTCCGAACAGGGAATGACGCTGCTGCAACCGAATAAAGCGCCACTACATATGCCGACGCAGGCGCAGGAAGTTTATGATGTTACCGGTGCGGGCGATACGGTGATCGGCGTGCTGGCGGCGACGCTGGCGGCGGGAAATACCCTGGAAGAGGCGTGTTATTTCGCCAATGCGGCGGCGGGCGTAGTGGTAGGTAAACTCGGGACGTCAACGGTTTCCCCTATTGAGCTGGAAAACGCAGTGCGCGGACGCGCGGATACCGGCTTCGGCGTTATGACCGAAGAGGAGTTGAGACAGGCCGTCGCCAGCGCGCGTAAGCGTGGCGAGAAAGTGGTCATGACCAACGGCGTTTTCGATATTCTGCACGCGGGCCATGTCTCTTATCTGGCGAACGCGCGCAAACTGGGCGACCGCCTGATTGTTGCGGTCAATAGTGACGCCTCGACTAAACGCCTGAAAGGCGAAAGCCGTCCGGTTAATCCGCTCGAACAGCGTATGATCGTGCTGGGCGCGCTGGAGTCAGTCGACTGGGTTGTCTCTTTTGAAGAGGATACGCCGCAACGACTGATTGCCGGTATTCTGCCGGATCTGCTGGTAAAAGGCGGCGACTATAAGCCGGAAGAGATCGCGGGCAGCGAAGAGGTCTGGGCCAACGGCGGCGAAGTCATGGTGCTGAACTTCGAAGATGGTTGTTCCACGACCAATATCATCAAAAAGATCCAGACCGAGAGCGAGAAGTAAAACCGCGTCATCAGGCGTTACAGACGCTGCGGGCGCTGATTTTGAAGGCGCGTCGGACATTTTGTTTCGACGCGTATCTCGCGGTTGACGCTGCTTTTTTTTCGACCTAAAGTAAAGGAATAAGGGTGAGAGGGGATCTCTCCCCCCTCTGATTGGCTGTTAGTAAGCTGCGAAACTTATCAGTAACAGAACAATCAGTATGATGACCTGTTGCATCATAACCCTTTCCTTATTAAAGCCCCTTCCTCGGGAGGGGCTTTCCCGTTTCAGCCCCTTGCTGACATCGCGATTGTTGGTGAGTGGCCTGTCTGGCGCAAGGGCTTTCTCCCGCCGATTTTGCGTTACTGGATCGCCCACGCAAAATGGCCTGCTGGTCATAACGCTTTGTACAGACAAGGTGGAAAAAAGATAAAAAAATCCCCGGCCTTATGGCCAGGGACAGGAGATATAGCGGGGGGTTATTGCTCTTTTACCGTTGCTTCGCGATTAATCTCATCCGTTGCCGATGAAACCAACGGCGTGGTCAGCGCCTTTAGCGAGCCGCCAGCGATGCCAATCTCGTTTAACAGCGAATCGATCAGCGGCGCCTGGGTACGATAGGTGAGCGCGGCAGATAACGCTTGTTCCGCCAGGTTTCCCCCGTTAGCGCCGCCAGCGGCGACGTCGCCCACCGTCGCGCCGCGATTGAGGCCATCGACCTGAATAATCTTAATGCCGTCGATGGATTTCATCGGTTCAACAGACTTCTCAATAACAGCAGGCAACGATTGTAAGAGCGCTAGTTTAAATTTGAGGCTGGTTTGTTCGTCAGAAAGCACGTTGATAGCGTCATTCAGCGCCCGTTGCGCTTCGGCTTCCGCCAGACCTTTTTTACGCGTTGCTTCCGCCAGTTCGATGATGGCGGCGGCTTGCAATTCTGCCGCTTCTTTCTCTGCTTTTGCCCGAACGGTCAGTTCGACCGCTTTGGTTTCCGCATCCTGCGCCGCGGCGATCAGAGCGACCTGCTTGGCGCGATCCGCTTCGGCGGTCTGGCGGGTGGTTTCTACGTTTTGCTGGGCGCGAACCGCATCGGCCAGCGCGTCGTTGGCGCGCGCTTCTGCTTGTGATTGCTGCTCGGATTTGGCGGCAATGGCGATAGATTTCGTCTGGTTGGCGATTTCTGTCACCTGTTGCTGTTCGATCTCTTTAATACGTACTTCACGCTCGGCCTCAACTTTCCTGGACCGTACTGCTTGCTCACGTTCGATCTCCGTCTCCTGGATCTGCCGCTCAGCAAGAATGCGCGTCTGTTCTGCTTCACGATGGCGCTCGGCCTCAAAAGCGGCAATTTTAGCGTTTTGTTCGGCGGTGCGGGTTTTAACTTGTTGCTCCTGCTCCAGAGTCATAAAGGCTTCTTGCTGCTCGATTTCCAGCTTGCGCTCAAGCGCGTCGCGGTTCTTTTCGCGCACCGCCACTTCCACATCCTGTTCCACTTCATTACGTTCACGACGGCGGCGTTCGGTTTCCTGCGTCAGTTTCGTCAGACCTTCGGCATCAAAGGCATTGTTTGGATTGAAATGCTCTTTGGACGTTTGGTTAAAGTTGGTTAATGAGACGCTTTCCAGCTCCAGGCCGTTTTTCGACAAATCTTCCGCAACGGTGTTTTGTACGCCCTGAACGAAGTTTTCACGCGTATCCTGTAGCTCATGCATCGTCATCTGGGCTGCGGTAGCGCGTAAGGCGTCAACGAATTTATCCTCAACCAGCATACGAAGATCTTCCGGTGACAGCGTTCGCTGGCCAAGCGTTTGTGCGGCGGTGGCAATACCTTCAACAGAGGGTTTTACACGCACGAAGAAAGCAACGACCACGTCAACGCGCATACGATCTTTGGTGATCAGGCTGTCGACGGTAGCACGGCTGACTTCAAGTTTTAGGGTATTCATATTGATCGGAATAATTTCGTGAAAGATTGGCATCACAATAGCGCCGCCGCTCATCACCACTTTTTGCCCGCCAAGCCCGGTACGGACAAACGCCTGTTCCGCAGATGCGCGGCGATAGAGGCGAGCAAAAATGATCCCGATAATTAGTAAGACGATAACCGCAACGATGGCGGTAAACATCCATGATGGCAATATGCCAAAAACATCATCCATTATGTAAGTTCCTCTCAATTAGACATAGAAGGTACGCTCAGCCAAATAACGCGTTGCGGAAAGTCGGCAGACAATCAGCACCTTGTCTCCTTTTTTAAATTCTTTTCCCTTTTCGGGTTCCAGCAGTAAATAGTGAATCTGGCCGAACTTATCGGTAAATTTTCCTTCGCAAGGTGTACCGGCGACGGCGGCGTGGCCGGTAATAATCGCCATGCCGCCGATAAATTCCTCTTCCCGGAGGGCGGAGCTTTCATCTCTGGGTAGCCAGGGCGCGAGGATTTTTCCGCTGTAATGCACGGCAAAGACCGACAGGACAATGCTCAACGGGACCAGCAGCAGATTGCTGAGCGGCGCTTGCCAGAGCATGATCCCGCCATGCTGGATGAGGATGCCGAAGAGGCCGAAATAACCGGCCAATAGACAGAGGACGACCAGGGCGGGAACGCGTCCAATATTCAGATAATGAAGCGCCTGGCCCGCAGGGCCGGATGACAGGGCATCATAATGATCGAGATGGGCGTCGAGCGCGCCTGAAAGAAAGTGGCCAAAAATCAGAGAAATCATCTCCAGCACGCCGATAAAGAAAACGAACGCGATGGCAAACAGATAGGGGCTGTTATACTCCGCAAATAAGGTCATATTTTCTATCCTTGTCGCCGCCTTCAGAAGGGTGTTCGCGTGATAATTTTCATGCTTGTTATTTCATTGCGTTACAATATCATGTGACCCATATCTCCTTAAGTCCGAAAAGCGATTTATCCGTCGTTATCTTTGGTGAATATTGTGATTTTGCGCATTAAATTTGCGCACGTTATGTATAAAACCGCCGTACATATAGGGAAATACTGAAATTAGAAAAAGCATATAGCCTTAACAGAATTCAATAACTGGAGGGTATGCTGATGAACAACAATAACGTCTATTCATTAAATAATTTCGATTTTCTGGCGCGCAGTTTTGCCAGAATGCAGGCGGAGGGGCGTCCTGTTGATATTCAGGCGGTAACCGGCAATATGGACGAGGAGCACCGCGACTGGTTTTGCAAGCGTTACGCGCTTTACTGCCAGCAGGCGACTCAGGCGAAAAGGTTAGAATTAGAACACTAATGCCGGCTCCCTTATACAGGCGCAGGGCATTATTCAGATCTTATATGAGCGGGCCGTCAGGCCCGTTCACGTTTTTACTCTTGTGGATCGACTGGCGGAATGGCGGGCGCAGGTTTTACTTCTTCAGGCTTGTCGCGAGCTTCCAGTTCGCTGAGGCGTTGCTCCAGCAGTGCCAGTTTTTCCCGGGTGCGCAGCAAGACCTGAGTCTGGACATCAAACTCTTCGCGGCTCACCAGATCGAGACGCGTCAGCTGAGATTGCAGCGTTTGACGGATTTTTTTCTCGATATCTTCCCCGAACTCGCGAATGCCTTTCGGCATTGACTCATGAACCTGGCGTGCGATTTGCTCAATTTTTTTCGGGTCAATCATTGTGGTTTCCCTGAACTGGTAAGTGTTAGCTCTTATTGTAGTGCGATATGTGGACGCCATAAACCAGAATTGTGTGACGTCATACGGAGTAAAGGCGTTGATGAAGGTAATCAATAGCGTTATAGTTAACCCGCTTATTCTCAGGGCGGGGCGAAATTCCCCACCGGCGGTAAATCAGCGATGTTTAACGCATTTCTCATCACGGCGCGCCGTGACGGAACGCGGAGAGCAGGTTGAAAGCCCGCGAGCGCTTTTTGCCATAGCGAAAAGGTCAGCAGATCCGGTGTAATTCCGGGGCCGACGGTTAAAGTCCGGATGGGAGAGGGTAACGATCCAGTCGGGCATGGACCCGCTCACGTTATTTTTTTGCCGCTTGTCGGCACTCCTAAGACTGCCCTGATTCTGGTAACCATAATGTTAATGAGGTTTTTTTACCATGAATCAGACGCTACTTTCCTCTTTTGGTACGCCTTTTGAACGTGTTGAACTTGCACTGGATGCGCTGCGTGAAGGACGCGGTGTGATGGTGCTTGATGATGAAGATCGTGAAAACGAAGGCGATATGATTTTCCCCGCAGAGACGATGACCGTAGAACAGATGGCGTTAACCATTCGTCACGGTAGCGGTATTGTTTGCCTGTGTATTACTGAAGACCGTCGTAAGCAGCTCGACTTACCAATGATGGTGGAAAACAACACCAGCGCCTACGGCACCGGTTTTACCGTGACCATTGAAGCCGCAGAAGGCGTGACCACTGGTGTTTCCGCCGCTGACCGTGTCACTACGGTGCGTGCGGCAATTAAGGATGGCGCAAAACCGTCCGATCTTAACCGTCCGGGGCACGTTTTCCCACTGCGCGCTCAGGCGGGCGGCGTGCTGACGCGCGGCGGTCATACGGAGGCGACCATCGATCTGATGACGCTGGCCGGTTTTAAACCTGCAGGTGTACTGTGCGAGTTGACTAACGACGATGGGACGATGGCGCGCGCGCCGGAGTGTATCGCGTTTGCAGGCCAGCATAATATGGCGGTAGTCACGATTGAAGATCTGGTGGCTTACCGCCAGGCGCATGAGCGCAAAGCTAGCTGATCGAACGGATCATGGTTGAAAAAAGCCGATGAGATGTCATCGGCTTTTTTGTATTCCTTGACCCGTCCTGAATAGCGTTGACACGTTCCAGACTTAAATCCGGAGAACGTGATGATGACTGAGTTCAAACGCACCCAACGCGATTATCCTCTATCCTTTAAAATAGCCGTCGTTGAGCAGGTCG